>JADQBO010000023.1 GCA_016278585.1 Desulfosporosinus sp. | reverse complement strand
AAAAGTATTCCCCGATCCGTGAGTTAGGAGAATTTGCCAAAGAGTATGCCGATTCGTTATTCGAGTCTACTGGACATATTACTTGTATTGCAGACCGAGATACAATTATCGCAGTAGCTGGCGCATCAAAGAAAGAGTATTTAAACAAATCAATTGGACCTTCCATAGAACAAGCTATGGAGGAAAGAAAAACGATCCAAATTGGAGCAGCCGGAGAACATACCTCCTGTAAAACCTGTCCTGAAAATGAGGATGAAGATTGTAAGTTTACCAGTGAAGTCGTCGCTCCGATTATTTCACAAGGAGATCCAATAGGTGCTGTGATCCTAATGTCCAAAGAACCTAACATGAAGATGGGTGACTTAGAGATTAAGTTAGTTGAAACTGCAGCTGCTTTCTTAGCGAAGCAGATGGAACAATAACTTAGCATACATATAAAGCGGTGCTACCGCTTTATTTTTTTATCCAGGAATACCTGGACATCACGCCATTTAACCATCCATGGAGATGCTCTAATCGACTTGATCTCTGATCTTGGCTACGCCTTAACTCTCGGGTAGTAAGCCTTCTATGCCCATTAGATAGTTTATGATAAAATACCCCCTAGGAGGTGAAATGATCATGTCGTCATGTCTTCATGTTATTGGGTTAGGTCCTGGGGGCCTTGACCAATTAACCCTGGGAAGCTACCGAAGGATATGCAGTGCAAAAAAGGTCTTTACGCGTACATCCCAGCATCCTTGTGTTCAGGATTTGATGGCAGAGGGAGTATACATGGAATCCTTTGACGAAATTTATGCCACGGAGACTTCCTTTGAGGAAGTATACGAAAGGATTACAGAGCAGTTGCGTGAGGAATTGCAAAAGAGTCTTGAGGTCATCTATACAGTTCCTGGACATCCCATGGTTGCAGAAAG
Source organism: Desulfosporosinus sp. (assembly GCA_016278585.1). GTDB lineage: Bacteria > Bacillota > Desulfitobacteriia > Desulfitobacteriales > Desulfitobacteriaceae > Desulfosporosinus. The sequence goes on along the minus strand of JADQBO010000023.1, from coordinate 11,602 downwards.
GACTATTCAACTTATTGAAGAAAAGCTTGCGCAGGAATTTAAGGTTGTGATTCATCCAGCCATGAGCTTTGTGGATGAGATATTTAGAGCCTTAAAGTTTGATCCGATTAAGGGAGTACTCATACGAAACTATGATGGCCTTAAAAATGTCGCACTGACGGGGCAGGAGTGGCTTGTTATTCCTCAAGTCTATGATAAGCTGTTAGCCTCTGACGTAAAATTAGATCTTATGAATGCCTATCCGGATGATGCATGGGTATATGTAGTCCAGGCTCTAGGCACTGCCCTCGAGCAGGTGGACAAGCTTCCCCTTTACGAGATGGATCATGGGGAATTTGACCATTTGACTACGATCGTCTTACCACCAAACTCAGATGTTGTCTCTTTTAACAAGTTGGCCAAAGTAATGGAGACCTTGCGTGCAGAGGGAGGGTGTGCCTGGGATAGGGATCAAACACATGATACGTTAAAGAAATATCTGATTGAAGAAAGCTATGAAGTACTTGATGCAATAGAGAAAAAAGATATGTATAATTTGTGCGAAGAGTTGGGAGACTTATTATTACAAGTTGTTTTCCATGCTCAAATTGCCTCAGAGGCTAGTGTGTTCGAACTTCAAGATGTACTTCGAGGGGTTATTCAAAAAATGATACGTCGGCATCCTCATGTTTTTGGTGAGGAAAAGGCCGAAACCGCGGATGATGTCATTATTACTTGGGATCGAATTAAGCTAAAAGAGAAGGAGAACGATAAGCTAACAAACTTCTTTAATGATCCTAAGGGCTTACCAGCTCTTATGTGGGCCTCTTCAACTCAACGTAAAGTGGCTAAGGTAGGATTTGATTGGTCAGATCTTAAAGGGCCTTTAGGAAAGGTTCAAGAGGAATTACAAGAGCTTGAAAGTGCTTTGTCTGACGGAGTTGGAATTCGTGAAGAACTAGGGGATTTACTATTTTCAATTGTTAATTTATCTCGATTCTTGACGTTTGATACTGAAGAGGTTTTACGAGATACTATACATAAGTTTCAAAGACGTTTCCTAAAAATGGTAGAGTTAAGTAGAGAAAAAAGTTTAAACTTTGAACAACTTACCCTTGATGAAATGGAATTTTATTGGGTGAAAGCAAAATCCCAAGAAAAAAGTGGCAATATGATGTAATATAATCTAAAAAAAGCAGGAGATTAGGTATTTATCGCGAAATATAATTTACGTAGTAGATCAGTTATTAGGAGGGACTCATTTTGAATAAGGCTGAATTAGTTAGCGCAGTTGCGGAGAAAGCTGACATCTCCAAGAAGGATTCAGAAAAAGCAGTCAAAGCTGTTTTTGAAGTGATCGAGGAATCGTTGGCGCAAAGTGAAAAAGTCCAACTAGTTGGGTTTGGGACATTCGAAGTAAAAGATCGTGCGGCACGAACTGGGAGAAATCCACAAACCAAAGAAGAAATCCAAATCCCTGCAGCGAAGGTGCCAGGTTTTAAGGCAGGTAAGGCTCTTAAGGACGCGGTACAAAAATGAGTCTTCGGACTACTGATAAAATCAGGTTCCAGGTTCTTCTGGAACCTGATTTTGTATATCGGTAGTCTGAGTTCGCCAAGGATGGTGTTAAGTTCTTTCTCACCATCCTTGGCGAGCATCCAAAGCTGAATTTTGACTTTCTGTTTAACCGTGCAGGCTTAGGTCTGCTAGAGCTATAGTTTTCCTTAAGGTGGGGTTATATGCGTATTGACAAATATTTAAAAGTATCACGACTTGTTAAGCGTCGAACGGTTGCTAAAGATGTTTGTGTCGGAGAGAAAATTTCAATTAACGGAAGGACGGCTAAACCCTCAGCAGAAGTTAAGATAGGGGATCGCATCACGCTAGAATTTGCCAATCGTGTGATTGAAGTTCAGGTATTGTTGACTCCAAATAGTGTGAAAGCCAACGAAGCACAAACACTCTATGAATTGATTAGAGATGAGCGAAAGACAGAGTCTTGATATAAAAGACTCTGTCTTTTTTTATTAAATAAGTTCGGTCGTCCTTTTTGCATGACAGTGGAGAGGCATGGAGTAGGGTGCTAATAAACTGAGTCTTAGTCTAAAGGAAGGGCAAGATGAATAGTGTTATAAGAAGAAAAACAGTTAGGGGGATGGGGCATGATCGATAAAATTTCCAAAGGACATCGCCTTGTCATGGAAAATCGAGAACTCATTGAATTGACAGGGGTTCAAAAAGTTCAGTCCTTTGACCCCAAAGAAATTATTCTTGAAACTAAACTTGGAATATTAAGTGTCAAAGGGGATCAATTAGGTATTAAGATGCTCAATCTTGAGGAAGGGTTAGTGGATCTTCAAGGGTCTATTTCTGCTTTAATCTATCATCGTAATCCGAGCGATGCTTCACGTCGAGGATTTTTGAACCGGGTATTCCGTTGAGAATAAATGATCCTCCATAGTCTGAAAAAAGAAGGAAGGAGAGAGGAGGAAGAACAATTTCAGAATTCGAGACGTTTTTCTGGATAATTCTTGCTGGAGTAATTGTGGGGGTAGTTTTTGACTTTTATCGCTCTTTTCGTAGCTGGCAAAACTGGGGACGAATTTTTACCTTTATAGGAGATTTGCTCTTTTCTTTGATAGCCATGGCTATTCTCTTTATCTTTTTTGAAAAAGCAAATGCGCTAGACTTTCGCTTGTATATAGTTTGGGGTAGTTTACTGGGCTTAGTGCTATACCTAAAACTATTAAGTCGTTTTTCCTTAAGATTTTTTTTCGGGCTTTATAAATTTCTGTCTTTTCTTACAAACCTTATTTACAGAGGTGTCAAGATTCCAGTTAGAGGTTTGATACTAATTATGAGACCGCCCTATGCATTGTTGCGCTGGTTTAGTCTGCTGCTTTTTAGGATAACTGAAGTTACTCTATTTGAGCGGATCATGCGTATCGAAAGGAGGCTAAGAGAGTGGTGGAAGGAACTCTTACCACCTAGAACAAATGGTTAAAATTTTCCAGAGGGCTTGATTCCTTAATGGGGAGTGACTATAATGGAGTTACCCTTTAAGCTTTGTAAATAGTTTGTACAAAGTTTGTAGGTGATTTGTCCACAAACTATCCACACTTTGTGTATAACTTTTGAGCAAGGGCGTGCCACTGTGCAACTAGAAATTCGGGGCTTGGAAAAACTTAGTTTTAGGGAACGCCAAGCAGTCATTCTCAAGGAAAGTGGAAATTCGCTGGAGGATATCGCGAAACGACTTCAGCTCAGTCAGAGTTCTGTGGCAACACTTTTAACACGTGGAAGAAGCAAAGGGTACGAAGTTGTATGTATTATTCCCGGTGGGGAACTTGGTTTAGGAAGAGAGGAATCGGATGAAGAGGACTCGTCTAAAGATTAACTCTAAGAATCATCAAAGGGTCCGAACTCGTCGTAGTTCTATCCTTATGCTATGTGCAATTATGGCAATCGTCGGAAGCTCAGCATGGCAGATATGGAAACTCCGGTCTCAGGTTGAAGGACAATTAGCCCAATTGAATCAGGAAAAGGTTAAATTAATTCAACAAGAGAAACTTCTTAAGGATGAGATTATTCGGTTGAACACCCCAAGTTACATTGAACAGTTGGCCCGGGAGCAGTTAGGGCTTGTAAAACAAGGTGAAATTCTCATTTCTCCCAAGAATTAGTACTCAACATTAGTCTTCTTAACCTTGACAGGCATGAAATGTACTGCATATAATATAAAGTAAGTATATATAGATCATCACAAGGAGGAGTTTGCTTCGTATGGCCATTGACGTTGGCAGTATTGTTGAAGGGGTCGTAACAGGGATCACGAATTTTGGAGCATTTATTGAATTGCCGGATAGAGTTACCGGACTAGTACATATTTCGGAAGTCGCTGATGCCTATGTCAAGGACGTCCGAGATTATTTAAAGGAACAAGATCGTGTTAAAGTAAAGGTCATTCACGTTGATGAAAAGGGGAAGATTGGACTCTCAATCAAACAAGCAAATCCCCCTGTTCGTAATGTGAGTCGTGAACGCCGTCTTCCGCCAACGGTATCCTTTGAGGATAAATTGGCTAAGTTTATTAAAGACAGTGATGAACGCCAGACTGAGTTTCGTCGTGCCACAGACTCAAAACGTGGAGGCAGAGGATCAAGTAGATACTAGGAAAAACCGCCGAGAGGCGGTTTTTTTATTCTAAGCTTATCGTTAGCCAAGTTTCTATTCACCGAATGTAAAAATGCTGGCAAATTTACCAGGTACATAGTGTTAAGCGAGAATTAATGAAAGATTTATCGTGAACAACGTCGAAAGTTGTTATGCTTTATTGACGTTACTAGACAAGCTTTGCCAAGAATTTGAGCTATAATGTTACCAATAAATGGTTAAGAGGTGACATTATGGCAGAGTGGGCAACGTTGAAACTCGATCAAGGTCTGCGAAACAGAATTTCAATTGAACGTGCGTTTCTTCCGCTGGTATTAGGAGGATTGTTGGCACGAGGAAGCATTTTAGGTCTTCATCCCTTTGGTATTGCGTTCGGGGCAGCCTTGATATTGAGAGGAGAGAAAGGGTTTTCTTTTGGATTACTCGGTATTCTAATAGGCTTAATTTCATTGAACGATGTATCCTTCACTTTACAAGGTGTGGCTATGTTAGCTGCTTTAATGCTGTTTCTGCCATCGTTGCGTAAGAAGAAACACCAGGGAATCTATTTGGTTGCCCTAACTAGTTTAATAACAGTCTTAGTTTCTTCTCTTGCTATTAGCTTATCCACGCCGAACCTTTATGCTTTTTTAACAGTTGTTCTCTATGGTGTGCTCTCTGGAGGATGTGCAATCATTTTTTGGTTTGCATTGGGTCATCAGGAAGCTATTTGGAGAGGGGAATTCCAACGTGAACAGGGAATTGCTTGGCTCCTAATTCTCATTGGTGTAATTAGTGGACTTCAAGGGGTTCGGGTTATGGAAATTAATTTTCCTGTTGTGCTTTTAAGTTTTTTTACGTTATTTGTCTCAGAACGTTATGGAGCAGGGACTTCGGCGGGGGTAGGGGCGCTACTTGGCTTTATGCCTCAATTATCAACGAATACCCAAAATCTCGTCGATGCGGGAATCTATGGTTTAGCAGGTTTTTGTACAGGAGCCTTTCGACAATTTGGTAAACTAGGCATCGGGACCGCTTTTATAGCAGTGATGCTGATGCTTACAGTTTTTTTAAGGCAGGAGGCAATATACTCTCAACTTATTTCCTCAACAGTAGGTCTTTTTCTCTTTTTACTTTGGCCCGGGGCAACTCCCGAAAAAGATTTTCTAAAACCAAAGGTAATCCCCGAGATAGAGACCACGGTTTCTAAAGTTAAAGCCTTATCAGAAATTTTTGATCAGATCGCGTTAAGCTACCAAGCGGCAGAGGCAGAATCCTATGAGGTGCGCCCAGAAGTTCCGGAACTGATGAATGTTTTGGTAGAGCGTGTATGTCATTCTTGCCCGACGATGGATGTATGTTGGAATCGAGAGTTTTATAAAACATACCATATGTTCTTTGAGCTTTTTAGTTTGGTCGAGAAGGAATCTGATGTAAAGTTACAGTCCTTACCGATTGAGTGGAAACGACATTGTGGGCGATTAAAGGAGATGCTCTTAGGAGTACAGTTTATTATTGAGCAAGAGAAGAGCCAAGAGACATGGCGCCGTCGTCTGATCCTCAATCAAGAGGCATTATCCCGTCAATTTCTTAATGTTTCGCAAGTCATTGGAAACTTAGCTAAGGAACTTCATACACAGCATAATTGGGAAGTAGTAAAACCATCAAATTTAGCTCGTCGTCGACGATTCTTTCTTGATGTAGGGGTAACTACCTTTACTAAAACTGGAAATGGAATGAGCGGAGATAATTATGCTTCTATTGCCTTTTCCACTAAGGAACATGCTTTCATTTTGAGTGATGGAATGGGTGTTGGGGAAAATGCTGCGAAGATGAGCGCAACGGCATTAACCCTTCTTGAACAGCTTCTGACCACAGGGTTTAAACCAGAAGGAGCAATTCAGGCACTGAATTCTATTTTGGTATTGCGTTCCCCAGAAGAAAGTTTCGTAACAATCGATATGGCAATTCTTGATTTAGAATCGACTAATTTAAAGCTAATTAAAGTGGGTGCATCACCCTCTTACATAATTGGTTCGAAGGGAGTAAAAACAATTGAGTCGTCAAGCCTTCCTGCTGGCATCTTGAACCAAATTGATACTCCTGTTATCGACGAGGAAATGCAGAGTGGGGAAACGTTGGTTTTATTAACGGATGGGGTACAAGATGTTTTAAAAGAAGGAAGGGATTGGATTAAAGAGTTCTTAGAAAAGACGACTATAGATAAGTCTCAAGACTTAGCGGAAGGAATCGGACAGGAAGCACGTCGGTTAAGCGGGGGGGCTTTGGACGATGATGGAATAATAATGGTTATTAGAAAAAACTATTGGAATGAATAATCGCTTATAGCGTATGATACTTCTTAGAGAAAAAGTTGCAGTGGAAAAAATATCCTTTTAAAAGATTAAACCGAAAGCAGGATAACTGAAATTTGTGTCGAATCAAACTATTAAGTCTTTTTATGAGACTGCCCAGCACCTACGGTTTGTTAAACCGAAAATTGATAATTTAAAGTTTGGAATAACTAACCCTGAAGAAAGTATTTTTATACTTTATTAAAAGCACGTTTGTGGATATACTAATCAAAATTAGTATATTGAGGGATATTCCCTACGCTTTATATACTAGGGTTAACTGGTGGTGCGGGTACACTTTCTGTTTCTTATGATAGGGAAAGTAGAAATTTAAATTAAGGGAGCGGATTAAACAATGGCTTGGGATGCAACTAAACTTAAGGACTGGCAAATCGCCGAAGAAGCCGAAAAAAACATGCCTACTGTGGAAGAATTGGTAGAAAAACTATCACTTAAAAAGGATGAACTAATTCCTCACGGAAGAACCCCTAAAGTAGACTTTCTTAAAATGATGGAGCGCCTAAAAGATAAACCTGATGGTAACTATATTGAAGTTACCGCTATTACACCAACACCGTTAGGGGAAGGGAAAACTACCACGACCCTTGGACTTATTGAAGGACTTGCTAAAAGAGGACAAAATGTTGGTGGAGCAGTACGTCAACCGTCTGGCGGTCCAACGATGAACATTAAGGGGACAGCTGCTGGCGGAGGGAACGCTCTATTAATTCCTATGACTGAGTTTTCCTTAGGACTCACAGGGGATATCAATGATATTATGAATGCACATAATCTTTGCATGGTTGCTCTTAATGCTCGGATGCAGCACGAGGCTAATTATACGGATGAAGAGTTAGCAAAAAGAGGCTTGAAGCGCTTAGATATAGATCCTAAAAATGTAGAAATGGGCTGGGTAATAGACTACGCGGCTCAAGGCCTAAGAAATGTTATTATTGGTATTGGTGGTAAAAAAGATGGTTTCCAAATGCAATCAAAGTTTGGGATTGCCGTCGGATCAGAGTTAATGGCAATTTTGGCTGTCGCTAAAGATCTTCCAGATCTCAGAGAGCGGATTGGTAATATTATCGTTGCTTATAGTAAAACTGGCCAACCTGTCACAGCTAAAGATTTAGAAGTTGATGGTGCAATGACCGCTTGGATGCGTAATACTATTAATCCAACAATCTGTTACTCAGCAGAAGGTCAACCTGTCATGGTTCATGCGGGTCCGTTTGCTAATATTGCTATCGGTCAATCATCGATTATTGCTGACCGCCTTGGACTAAAAATGTTTGACTATCATGTTACAGAAAGTGGATTCGCGGCAGATATTGGATTTGAGAAGTTTTGGAACGTAAAAGCTCGTTTGGGCGGTTTAAAGCCAAATGTATCCGTTCTGGTCGCAACGATTCGTGCTCTTAAAATGCACGGTGGTGGGCCTGCAGTGGTGCCTGGTCGTCCATTGCCGGAAGAATACGTCAAAGAAAATCTGGAACTAGTAGAAAAAGGGTGCGCAAACCTGCTTCACCACCTTAAAGTCGTTAAGAAATCTGGAATTGTTCCAGTTGTTTGTATTAATGGTTTCTATACGGATACCCAAGCAGAAATTGACTTAATTAAGAAAATTGTTGGGGATGCAGGAGCCCGCTGCGCTCACTCTGATCACTGGCTCCATGGTGGAGATGGTGCTTTAGAATTGGCAGATGCTGTTATGGATGCTTGCAAAGAAGAATCTAAATTCAAATGCCTCTACCCATTGGAAATGCCGCTTCGTGAGCGCGTTGAGCTTATCGCTAAGGAAGTATACGGGGCAGATGGTGTTGATTGGTCTCCTGAAGCGCTAGTTAAGGCGAAGAAATTTGAATCAGATCCACATTATGCTGATTTCTCAACCATGATGGTAAAAACGCATTTGAGCCTATCCCATGATCCTACACTCAAAGGTGTACCGACAGGTTGGAGATTACCAATCCGTGATATCTTAGTCTATGGCGGAGCAAAATTCCTTTGCCCGATGGCTGGTGCAATTAGCTTGATGCCGGGTACAGGTTCAGACCCTGCTTACAGAAGAATTGACGTTGATACTAAGACTGGTAAAGTAAGCGGATTATTCTAGAATTCCATCAGAAACTAGGTTTATAGAAATGATTTTTTTGGCCCTGAGCAATCAGGGTCTTTTTATTGTACCGAACTAACCAACACAACCAAAATAGTGTTAAAATAGTTAGGTTAGAAGGTTTGAAACTATATTTATCCGTGGAAACTATAACTATTGTAATTGCAAAATGCTCTGCGAAATCGAATGAGTGTTATGGTTTTTTGTTTGGTTTGGAAAGGGGGCGCAAGATGTACGAACAATTGCGCACAGAAATATTACCTCAATTGATTCCTTCTAAAACTAAAGTTTTAGTCGCTGTTTCTGGAGGGCCGGACTCAATGGCGTTAAGTCATATTCTTTGGCGGTATATACAGGAGGAGAGATCCAGAGAAGTTTCTCTGGTTTTAACCCATGTACACCATGGAGTTAGAAAAGAGTCGGATGATGAAGTAGATTTAGTCCAACAGATGGCAAAAATATGGAATACCCCTTGCCTGATTCATCGTTTCGATGCGAAAAAACATGCTAATGACATGGGGCAATCGTTTCAAGAAGCTGCTCGAGAGTGGCGCTACGCCCGTTGGAAAGAGGACATGCAGAAGGAAGGATGCTCTCTTCTGGCCACTGCTCACCATTTAGGGGATCAAGCGGAGACCATTCTCTATCGCTTACTTAGAGGAAGTGGCACGGCGGGCTTAGCGGGAATGTATCCAAGTAAAGGTTTAGTTATTCGCCCCTTGCTGACCTTCCTTAAAGGGGATATTCTAAATTACTGTAAGGAGGAAGCAATACCATACGCTCTTGATCCTTCAAATGAAGAGCCGGTCTATGTGCGCAACCGGATCCGCTTAGAGTTATTACCTGAATTGGAGAGGAGTTACAATTCTCGTATTCAGGAGGCTCTCGGGCGTACTGGAGAACTTCTGCGCTGGGATGAAGAATATTTAGCCCAGCAAGTAGAGTGTGCTTGGAGGGATTATCATTCTATAGACTTGCTTGGAAGGATCTGCTTGAGTCTTGACGTTTTTAAAGAGCCTGCTGCAATACTCTCCCGTCTGATACGAAGGGCAGCGATGCAAGTTACCCAAGAACCCCGGGGGTTGGGCTTTGCTTATGTTACCCAGATTATGGCCTCTGAGGGAAAGCCTGGTTGGGTACAAGATTTACCAGGTATGAGGGTTAAGGTTACCAATGAGGGTCTATGGCTTAGCTCTTCCCATAAGACACCCAACCAACAGAGCATTCCCTTTCCAGAAATACCCTTAGCTATGGGTCAGTGGGGAGAAATTCCCAACCAGAAAATGGCGATTGCTTTATTGGAAGAATGCAATCTATCCTCTGAAAATGCTCCTCCTGACAGATGTGGAAAGAAGATAGCGGCTTTTAATTTTGACCTGTTGGCTCGGGTAACAGAGCAATCCTTGGTGTGTCGTACAAGGCGTAAAGGAGATAGAATGTGGTTTAGAGGTGTGGGACATAAGTCTCTTAAAAAGGTTTTTCAGGAAGCAAAGGTAACTGATCAAGCAAGAAATACGCTGCCTCTAATCGCTTATGGAACAGAGGTGCTGTGGATTCCCGGCGTTCGTCAAAGCGACTTATATAGTGCTGTCCCTGACAACGAAAAAATTTACTGCGTACTCAAACTACGGGAGGAGTGTTCTAATTTGCATTCATTGTAAAACCCGATACTGCATGGTATAATATGAAGAATTGCTTCGCAAGAGGCAACTTCCTAACTAGAGAGGAGGACCATATTTGAAGATCTTCAAGAATGCGGCAATTTATGTATTGATAATTCTCATGGCGATAATGTTAATAAAGTGGTCGACCCCTCCCGTTAGTAAAGAGGTAGGGTTAGATTATAACGCTTTTAAAAAAGCAGTTGTTGAGGAACAGGTTAAAAGTGTAGTAGCTGTTGTTGATAATAATTCTACTAAGTATACAGTTACGATGAAGGACGACCAACAACATGAGGTGATTGGGATTGCCTCTGATCCAAAGCTGGCGGAGGATTTATATGCTCGTGGTATTCCGCTAGTTGTCGAACCACCTCCGAAATCTCCGTGGTGGATTGGGCTGCTGACTACAATGTTACCAATTATTATTATCGTTGGCTTGTTCTTCTTTATGATGCAACAAAGCCAGGGCGGTGGAAACCGAGTAATGCAGTTTGGGAAAAGCAAGGCACGCTTGGTTGGTGAAGATAAGAAAAAGGTGACATTTGCGGATGTCGCTGGTGCTGACGAGGTTAAAGAGGAGCTTCAGGAAGTGGTTGAGTTTCTGAAGATGCCTAAGAAGTTCCATGAATTGGGGGCGAAGATCCCCACGGGAGTACTGTTATTTGGACCTCCTGGAACAGGTAAAACCTTACTTGCTCGCGCCGTTTCTGGAGAAGCAGGCGTACCGTTCTTTAGTATCAGTGGCTCAGATTTTGTAGAAATGTTCGTAGGAGTTGGAGCTTCCCGAGTTCGTGATTTGTTTGAACAAGCTAAGAAAAATGCTCCTTGCATCGTTTTTATTGATGAGATCGATGCTGTTGGACGGCAAAGGGGAGCAGGCTTAGGCGGCGGACATGATGAACGAGAACAAACTCTTAACCAACTTCTGGTGGAGATGGATGGATTTAATGGTAATGATGGAGTTATTATTATTGCGGCTACGAACAGAGCCGATGTCCTTGACCCAGCCCTCTTGCGTCCGGGCCGTTTTGATCGGCAAGTAATTGTCGATGTTCCAGATGTTAGAGGACGCGAAGAAATCCTTAAAGTCCATGCTCAAGGCAAGCCAATGATGATAGATGTTGATCTTCAAGTTATTGCTCGTCAAACCTCAGGCTTTACTGGGGCGGACTTATCAAATCTATTAAATGAAGCAGCACTTCTTTCTGCTCGTCGGAATGAAACCCAGATTAAACAGCAGACGGTGGAAGATTCTATTGAGCGAGTTATTGCCGGGCCGGAAAAGAAGAGCAGAGTAATAAGCCCTTTCGAAAGGAAACTCGTTTTTTATCATGAAGCAG
>JADQBO010000138.1 GCA_016278585.1 Desulfosporosinus sp. | reverse complement strand
GGCAATCCGATCCGCGTGTGCGGATTCCCATTAATAGTACTGTATTAGATTATTTTAAGCTTATTGAGGAGGTGATCCAGCAAGGTATAGAGTCTGAAGAAGTTCCCAAAATGGATACACGGGTAGCTCGTCAAATGATCTTCGGATCCTTAGATGAGGCCACAACCGATTGGGTGATGGCTCGTAGTCCCAGGACACTCACAAGTGGAATAGAGCCAATGTTAGCTTTATTTGAGAGCGCACTTCGGTTAAGGAAAAAACCGTATGACATAAAACGAGGTGCTGTTGAACAGAAACGAGAGGAGGATGGAAATGCAGATTCATAAAGTAGCGGTAATAGGGTCAGGTGTGATGGGAGGTACCATCGCGGCACATTTAGCCAATGCAGGGATCCCAAGCCTATTGTTGGATATTGTCCCTTCCAAACTGTCGGCGAAAGAAGAAGCAGCTGGATTGACCCTGGAGGACCGTAAAGTTAGAAATAGTATTGCAGAAACCAATAAAGCCAAATTGTTAAAAATGAATCCTGCCCCGTTTTTAGTCCCGGAGTTTGCTAACCGGATTGAGGTTGGAAATTTAAGCGATGACTTAAGTCGCTTAAGTGAAGTTGATTGGGTGATTGAGGTGGTTGTAGAACGCCTCGACATTAAAGTGGATCTTTTCAAAAAAGTAGCAATGCATGTTCGCCCGGGTACGATTGTTACCTCTAATACTTCGGGAATCTCCTTAAAATCCATGGTAAGCGAGTTACCAGAAAGCTTTACTCGTTATTTCTTAGGAACACACTTTTTTAACCCCCCACGCTATATGAAACTTTTAGAACTTATTCCTGGTCCTAACACTGATCCTGAAATCATTACGTTCCTATCCGAGTTTGGAGAGCGGGTTTTGGGCAAAGGGGTTGTCATAGCAAAAGATACACCAAATTTCATTGCCAATCGCATTGGTGTATTTGGCTTAGCTGTAACACTACAGGAAATGCTTCGTTCTGGCCTAACCGTCGATGAAGTAGATGCTCTTACTGGGCCGGTCATGGGTCGTCCGAAAAGTGCCTCTTTCAGAACAGTTGATCTTGTCGGATTAGATACCTTTATGCATACGGCAAACACCGTTGCTGTTGGAGTGCCCGCGGAAAAAGAGAATTTCACATTACCTGAATTTATGCAAACGATGCTAACGAATGGTTGGCTAGGAGATAAAACAAAGCAAGGATTCTATAAAAAGTCTAAAGGACCTAAAGGTAGAGTTATTGAAGTGCTCGATCCTCAAACTATGACTTATGTTCCGAAAAAAACTGTAAAATTTGCTTCATTAGATAAAGCAAAAGCGGCGGGTAGCCTGACAGAAAAGATCCGTACTCTAGTTAACGGTAAAGATGCTGGGGCAGAGTTTTCTTGGAATGTATTGAAACCAGTGTTGCTTTATGCAGCTACGATTGCAAACGATATTGCGGATAATATTTCTGGAGTCGACGAAGGCATGCGCTGGGGCTTTAACTGGGAAATGGGTCCGTTCGAACTTTGGGATGCTCTTGGAGTCAAAACAATCGCAGATCGTGTGATTGCAGAAGGCGGAGCATTGCCTCCCCTGGTCGAAGAATTACTAGCAAAAGGAAATACTCATTTCTATAAGAAAGCTGAATCTGGCCAACTTTCTTATTACGAGGCCGGAGAATATCGTCAAAAAGCTGTCAGTCCTTTTGCTTTCTCGATAAAGCAAGCGCATAAAGAAGGCAAAGAAATCTTTGGCAACGCTGGAGCAAGCCTTATGGATCTGGGGGACGGTGTCGCTTGTTTAGAATTCCATTCTCCGAATAATTCTATTGGCTCGGACATTGTGACTATGATCCAAAAGTCCTTGGTTGAAGTAGAGAAAAATTACTTGGGAATGGTCATTGGTAGTCAAGGCAAGAATTTCTGCGTAGGTGCAAACCTTATGCTGATTCTCCTTGAAGCTGAAGAGGAAAACTGGGATGAGATCGATCTTATGATTCGGGCTCTGCAAGACCAAATGATGGCCTTGAAATATGCTAAAAAACCGGTTGTTGCAGCGCCATTCCAAATGACCCTTGGTGGGGGAGCTGAGATTTGCTTGCACTCCCATGCCATTCAAGCATCTTCTGAATTATACATGGGACTAGTTGAGCTGGGGGTTGGTTTAATTCCTGGTGGTGGTGGTACCAAAGAAATGGCAGTTCGTGCTATGGAAGGTGTTCTACCTGGCATTCAAGTGTCTCCAGATTACTTCTTTGCTAAACGTTTTGAGGCAGTTGCGATGGCTCAAGTCTCGACCAGCGCAGAGAAAGCTCGTCAGCTTGGTTTCTTACGTAATTATGATCGCTATAGTATGAATCCAGATCATGTCATCTTAGATGCTAAGGCTAGGGTTATCGATATGGCTCGTAATTTCAGACCGAATCTACCCACTAAGGTTAAAGCTGGAGGCGCTGGTGTTCGTGCTACATTAGAGATAGCTCTTCATGGAATGCGTGAAGGGAATTATATCTCAGAGTATGATCAACATCTGGGCAAGAAATTGGCTTATGCAATGAGCGGCGGAGATCGCCCCGCCGGGATGCTCGTCGAAGAGCAATATTTGTTAGACCTCGAACGAGAAGCCTTTATGAGCTTAGTAGGAGAACCAAAAACCCAGGATCGTATCCGACATATGCTCACCAAAGGCAAGCCATTACGGAATTAAGGGGGGAAAGGCATGCAAGAAGCGTTCATTATTGAATCCAAGCGAACAGCCATCGGTAAAGCAATCAAGGGTTCTTTAGCACAGGTTCGTCCAGATGATTTAGGTGCTTATGTCATTCAAGATATTCTCAAGAGGGTTCCTTCACTCAATCCAGTAGATATTGAGGACTGTATTATTGGTTGTTCCTTCCCAGAAGGGGAGCAGGGCATGAATGTAGCAAAAATCATGGCTCAGCGCGCTGGCTTACCTATCGAAGTCTGCGGCGTAACTGTCAATCGCTTTTGCTCTTCAGGAATACAGGCTATTTCTATGGCAGCGGACCGAATTCGCTTAGGCGAGGCAGATGTAATGATTGCCGGTGGAGCAGAGAGCATGTCAGCAGTTCCACTAGGTGGTATGAAACCAGCACCTAATCCCTACTTGGCGGAGCATGCTCCCCAAGCCTATGTCTCAATGGGGATTACTGCTGAGAACGTAGCTTTGAAATATGAAATAACTCGTGAACAACAAGATGCTTTTGCAGCTTCCAGTCATCAAAAAGCCTGGGCAGCACAAAGCAGCGGTCGTTTCGATGATGAAATTGTACCAGTTCGTTTACCCATGTTTGGAAAACCGGGCGAAAAATGGTTCACTAAAGATGAAGGGATTCGTGCAGAAACCACTGCAGAGTCGTTGTCCAAATTGCGGACAGCCTTTAAAGCTGGAGGTACGGTTACGGCAGGGAACTCGTCCCAGACCAGTGACGGTGCAGCTATTTCTCTTCTTATGTCAGAACAAAAAGTTAAGGAACTTAGTCTCAAACCCATTGCTGTATGGCGTGGATTTGCAGTTGCCGGTGTGGAAGCAGAATTGATGGGGATTGGTCCTATTAAAGCGATCCCAAAAGTATTAAAGCAAGTTGGCTTAACCCTGGCTGATATTGATTTATTTGAACTGAATGAAGCCTTTGCTTCCCAATCGCTGGCGATCCTAAAGACGCTAGACATAGATCCGGCAAAGGTGAACGTTAATGGTGGGGCTATCGCCTTTGGACACCCACTGGGTTGCACGGGTGCAAAACTTACAGCCACTCTTCTGAGTGAAATGGGCAAGCGGAAACTGAAATATGGTATGGTAACCATGTGCATCGGTGGAGGCATGGGAGCCGCTGGCGTTTACGAATTACTGTAAGGTTGCATTATCTTAATCGGTACTCGTTTTATCGTCAAAACTACTAGACGTGTTCACTAAGTAAGGGTCCCCTTAGTTTTTGTTTGACGAGAAGGTTCCGAATTCCATAAGGTGAAAGTCAGGGTGCAAGTCAGGGGCGGTTCTCGACTTGCACTCGACTTGCACAGCTAAGAATTACAAATAGCAAGTTAATCCCAGTTAAAAACGTCCTAACTTGCATCTTAGAGATAGAAAGTACGAGATCCTAAGCTATTTGAGGTCGTACTGATTATGAGGAGGAAGATACAATGGAATTAGAATTACGCGGAGGCGGATTTTTACTGGCTGAGGTTTCTCCAGATCAAGTTTATGTTCGTGAGGAGTTAAATGAAGATCATAAGCAACTCAAGCGGATGGCACATAATTTTATGTCAAAGGAAGTTGCTCCGAAGATAGAGGAAATGGAGGAGCAACAAGAAGGCGTCGTTAAGGAGTTCATGCGTCAAGCTGGGGAATTGGGATTATTAGCGTTGGAAATTCCTGAGGAATTTGAAGGTTTGGCTTTGGATAAAGCCTCTACAGTCGTGGTGGGTGAGGAAGTTCCTCGTGGTGGATCATTTGCAGTTGCTTATGCGGCTCATACTGGAATCGGCACTTTACCTATCGTGTATTTCGGGACTCCGGAGCAAAAGGCTAAATATCTCCCGGGGCTTGCTAACGGTACCAAAGTTGCTGCTTACTGCTTAACCGAACCGGGTTCAGGTTCCGATGCTTTGGGTGCAAAAGCCACGGCTGTTCTTAATGCAGAGGGAACCCATTATCGTCTAAATGGAACAAAGCAATTTATTACTAATGCTGGTTTTGCAGATGTCTTTTTGGTCTATGCTAAAGTAGATGGCAAAATGACTAATTTCATTGTTGAACGCGAAACTCCAGGTCTATCCTTTGGCCCGGAAGAACAAAAGATGGGGATTAAAGGGTCTTCCACCCGTCAGGTTATCTTAGAAGATGTCCTGGTACCTGTAGAAAACGTAGTAGGAGAACTCGGTCGTGGACATGTTGTTGCTTTCAATATCTTGAATGTTGGCCGCTTTAAGTTGGCTGCTGGAGCAATCGGAGCTGTCCATGCTGTTATGGAAACAGCCCTAAAATATGCCTCTGAGCGGAAGCAATTTGGGTTAGAACTTAACACATTTGGAGCAATCCAAAATAAGTTTGCTGAAATGGCTATTAAGATGTATATGGCTGAGAGTGTTGTTTATCGTACTGCAGGTCTTATGGAGAGTGGATTCCATGGACTCGATCTGACTAGCGATTGCCGTAAAGAGGCCGGTAAGGCTTTAGAGGAATACGCCATTGAATGCTCCCTTAATAAAGTCTATGCATCAGAAGTTTTAGATTTCGCTGTGGATGAAGGAGTTCAAATTCATGGTGGTTACGGATTTATTAAGGAATACCCGATTGAACGGATGTATCGTGACTCCCGTATCAATCGCTTGTTTGAAGGAACCAATGAAATCAATCGACTGCTTGTACCAGCTACACTTCTAAAACGAGCAATGACAGGGGAACTTCCATTGTTACAAGCAGCTCAAGGCGTGAGCAAGGACTTGATGTCAAGTGGATTAGGTGGGGATGCAGAAGGATTAGCAGGACTTAACCAACTGACGCAAAAGGCCAAAAAATTGTGCTTAATGGCGGCAGGGCTTGCAGCTCAAAACTTGGGTATGGCTTTAAAAGATAATCAATACGTTCTAACCGGCATGGCAGAGATGGTACTCCAAGTCTATGCCATGGAAAGTGGAGTTCTTAGAGCTCAAAAGGTTCAAAACCTTGACGTATCTGATGAGCATAAAGCATTTGTCGAGAAAGCTGCAACTGCAGGAACTTATGCAGCATTTAATATTCTTGAGCAACAAGCTAAGGAAGTCCTCTGTGCAGTCGAGAAAGGGGATTCCCTCAGCACGGTTATGGCTGGAATGCGCAAGCTGGTTCGTCGCCCCAACCTTGATATCATTGGCATACGTCAAGAAATTGCTAAATACATCATCGAAAAAGATGGATATCCAATTAACTACTAAACCATAATCGTGAAGTAAGAGCAAGCCTAGATAGGTTATATATCGTCAAAAAAACAATGATCCACACAAAAGGCCATGGTCTGGGAAGACATGGCCTTTTGTGTAAAATCACGGTTGTGAAGATTAAGACAAGTTGATTTGTCTTAAACCATTGACTGAGCGCATTCATCGCAGAGTACGGAGAAGGTTTCCCCATTTGCTTCACCAGAAAAAAATATCATTTTGTGACAAAGCTCGCATACAACTCTGTACTGAGGAATAGGGGTGGGTGTCTGCAAATTCTGGTTTGTCGTCATCGATATCCTCCTAATAGTCATACTTTACGTTTTCTAAGGATAGTGTTATGTTCAATACATAAGATTATGAATCAATTACGATTTACTTATGCAATTGTACTAAATTATTTAACAAATAACAATGAATTGATATTCATTTTGGGAGGAAACTATAATGTTAGATATTAAGGAAGTAGCACAGAATGTTTATATGTTAAAAATTCCGGTTCCCATTAACGTGGATGCTGTCAATTTGTATTTATTTGCGGGTGAAGTACCTACATTATTGGATGCCGGAACAAATACACCGGACGTCATCGAAGCAGTTCATGAGGGAATGAAAAAGGTTGGGATAAAAAAGCTGGAGCAGGTCTTGGTTACTCATTGGCACGTGGATCATGCGGGAGCAGCAAATACCTTTGCGCAAGAAGGCGCACAAGTCTATGTTAGTTCTAGGGATCACCATGAGTGGGCTAGTTTCGTACATGGACAAGCCTTTTCCCGTCTTAATGATTGGGCAACTCAAGAGTGGGGTGTACCGGAGATCGAGATACCAGGAATGCTCAAGATATCAAAGCGTCTACAACACTTAACAGCCTTACCTAATCAGGTGACATTCATCGAACCCGAACAAACTATTATGGCTGGTAATGATCTGTTACGTATCATATCCACACCCGGACATACGGCAGGGCACCTGTCCTTTTATAATGAGAAAGATGGCCTCCTCTTTTCAGGAGATATGCTTCTCCCGGATGAGATTCCATATCCAGGGATCTGGCAAGAAGAGGGTCGTGTGGTAAGCGGTATGCCAAGTTATCTTGAAAGTTTAAAGAACATTGCAGCTCTCCAGACTAAGGTTTATTTACCTGGGCATGGATTACCCGGGGAAAACTTGATTGAACGTTGTCTAGAAATTAAAGAGCAGTTGTATCAACAGATGACGGAGCACTGTCCTGCTGATACAGTGTATTTAAGTGCCTCAAACTATGGCGATCAAAGGATTCATCCAGGGGTGCTTTTCGTAAAATTGCACTATATTTATGGGTGGGAGCAGTTGAAAAGAGAGGCAGGATAATAGTTTCATTACCATTTCAGTTTAATGTTATTAGACTGAAATGGTAATGAAAAAAATAAGAGGGAGGGTCAACATGAAAGGTAGCGAAGGGAAAACAAGTAAGTCAAAGCAAGAAACCAGTTTAGCTAAGTACCTAAGCAAAAACTTAGGAATCGGTGTTCCTGTGGTTTCTACGGTGGGATTGATTATTGCTTTTGCAGTTGAATTAGATTGGCCTAAAACTTTGTTATTATTTTTATGTTTTCTAGTAGCAGGTACAGCCATAGGAACTCTCGTCTCCTTAAAGAATTATTATCGTTTTTTAAAGCCTATCTATGAGATGGAGCAGGGAATTATACAGGTCGTTCAAGGAGATTTAACCCAAAGAATAGAAATTGCTAAGAAAAGTGATGTTGCGGATCTAGGACGTGCTTTTAACCAGATGATGAATAATTTTAATAGTATTATTCTTAAAATTAGTAAGATGGCTAACTCATGGGTTACTTCGTCTGAAGAATTATCCGCCAGTTCTCAAGAAGTAACCGCAACCAATAGCGATGTTACTAGTTACACAAGCAAAATGGAAGTAGAGGTTCAAAATCAAGTACGAACGTTGGAACAAATGAGAATTATGGTAACAGAACTCGAAAAAGCTTCTCAAATGATCGCGGAAAGGGCAATTTCGGTTTCTAAAGAAGCGATCAACTCTGAACGACATTCGGAAGATGGATTAAGAAAGCTATCACTGATTGTGACTACGATGGAAGAGACTAGTGATACCGTAAGCAAATCCGTAAAGACTATTGAGGACCTTGCCGATCAATCGAATCGCATCGGATTAATCACTGAAACGATTGCTCAAGTAGCAAACCAAACGAATCTATTGGCACTCAATGCGGCGATAGAAGCAGCCCGGGCAGGGGAATATGGAAGAGGCTTTGCGGTAGTTGCCGATGAAATTCGCAAACTTGCAGAGGACGTAGCTACTTCAACCAGTCAAGTCACGGAAATTACCACGTTAATTCAAAACGGGGTAGATGATGCTGTTCAAGGAATGATGCAAACAGATTCAAACGTTAAAGAAAGCGTAGACTCGATCCTGGAGGCTCAGAAGGCTTTAGGGATTATAGCTCATTCGACAAAAGAGGTATCAGTCAACATTTCAGAGATTGCCTCATCGAGTGAGCAAACGTTAGGAAGTATGGAGGAAATGATAAACCATGTAAATGCTTTTATTCTCATGTCCCAAGCAGCAGAAACAACAGCTGAGAATGTCAGGGAGTCAACCACGGAGGTAGCGTCAATGATGCAAAACGTCGCGGCAGAAGCTCAGTCCCTCGCCCAAAACGCTAATCAAATTCAGCTAGAAGTAGAACGATTCAAGATTCTCAATGTGGCACTCTGACGATAAGGAGGATGAGATTGAATGAAGGGGAAGAAATACCCTGTAAAAGGAAAGCAAGATATCAGTTTAGGAAAGTATCTAAGCAAGAATTTAGGGATGGCGATTCCTATGCTTAGTGCTATGGGTCTTGTTATCACCTTTATCATGAAACTTGACTGGTCAAAATCTGTGGTTATTTTTCTGGGTTTTTTATTATCTGCGTCGTTAATTGGATTAATCATTATGCTAAAGAATTATTACTTCATCTTAAAGCCTATATATGTGATGCATCAAGGGATTCTCCAAGTTGCTCAAGGAGATTTAACTCAGAGAATTGAGATTTCAAAAAAAGGTGACGTTGCCGAATTAGGGCGGGCATTTAACCAGATGATGACAAACTTTAACGAAATCATACATGGAATTGGTAAGATGGCTAACTCCGGGGTTGTTTCGTCTGAAGAATTATCGGCAAGCTCCGAAGAAGTTACTGCAACGAATAGTAGTGTTGGCAATTCTACAAGTCAAATGGCCTTAGACGTCAGAAAACAAGTGGAGATTTTACAACAAATGAAAATAATGGTGAACGAATTAGAGAAAGCTGCTCAAATGATCGCGGAAAACGCTTTGTCCGTATCCCAAGAGGCTATTAAATCAGAAAGATATTCTCAGAATGGATTAAGCAAGCTTTTAGTCATCGTTACTATAATGGAAGAGACGAATGCGTCTGTCAGTAAATCTGTACAGACAATTGAGAATTTAGCCGAGCAATCGAATCACATCGGTTCGATTACAGAAACGATTGCTCAAGTAGCCGGACAAACGAATCTTCTTGCACTCAATGCGGCCATTGAAGCTGCCCGAGCCGGGGAACATGGGAAAGGTTTTGCCGTTGTTGCCGACGAAATTCGTAAATTGGCAGAAAATGTTACTTCTTCCACAAGAGAGGTTACTGAAATCACAAATCTAATTCAACAGAGTGTTAATTATGCTGTTCAAGGAATGTCGCTGACGGATTCTAAGGTGAAAGAAAGTGTGGCATCGATTCGGGTGGCACAAGAAACACTAAATACGATAGCGTCTTCGACTAAAGAGGTATCAGTTAATATTTCAGAGATTGCCTCCTTCGGTGAACAAACATTAGGAAGTACTGAGGAAATGATGAGCTATGTCAATACAGTTATTCACGATTCAGAGGAAGCGGCTATTACGGCAGAATTAATAGAGAAAGCGACTATGGAAGTTACGGCAACCATGCAAATCGTGGCTGCAGAGGCCCAATCTCTAGCACAAAGTGCTAATCAACTATTGCAAGAAATTGAACGATTTAAAGTATAGAACGTTGTGTTTAAGTAAGTAAAGAGGAGAACAGTTATAGGTAGCAAGTTAGAAGTTACAAGATGCTTTAAATTTACAGAATATTCATAATTGATATTCGTGGTAGAATATAGAATAATGAAATAAGGGGGATAGGGCATTTATGGAAAACAGTGATAGTCACGAAAAGAAGAAACAAACTATTAGTTTGCTCAAGTACGTAGGTCAAACCTTATTTACGGTGGTTCCTATGGTATCCGCTATGGGACTCATAATTACTTATTTCATGCACCTTGATCGTGCAAATTCTATCGCTATATTTCTTTGGTTTTTAGTATCAGGCATTCTCATAGGAATTTTTGCCTCATTGAAGAATTATATTCGATTTTTAAGACCCATTTATAAAATGCAACAAAAGATTGTTCAGGTAGCTCAAGGCGATCTAACCCAAAGAATCAATGTTTCCCAAAAAAGCGAAGTTGCAGAGTTAGGACAGGCATTTAATCATATGATGGATAACTTCGGAAGTATCATTGTAAAATTACGAGACTTGGCAAAATCTTGGGCTATTTCCTCTGAGGAATTATCAGCGAGCTCTGAAGAAGTTACAGCGACGAACAGTAGCGTCGCAAATTATACTTCTCAAATGGCCTCAGAAGCTCGAGAACAGGCTCGAACCCAGCAAGAGATGCAAGTTATGGTTACAGAGCTCGAAAAGGCTGCCCAAGTGATTGCGGAAAAGGCTACATCTGTATCTATAGAGGCCATAAAATCCGAAAAGCATTCAGTGGACGGATTAAGCAAGCTGTCGATCATTGTGACAACCATGGAAGAGACCAATGAGTCCGTAAATAGATCCGTGCGAACAATAGAGGGTCTAGCTGAACAATCGAATCACATCGGTTCAATCACAGAAACGATTGCCGAAGTGGCACGGCAAACCAATCTTTTGGCACTTAATGCAGCAATTGAAGCTGCCCGTGCTGGAGAACATGGAAAGGGATTTGCTGTAGTTGCCGATGAGATACGTAAACTCGCAGAGAATGTAGCATCTTCAACTCGGGAAGTTACGGATATTACGACACTTATTCAACAGAGTGTTAATCACACAGTTCAAGGGATGATGCAGACGGATTCTAAAGTAAAAGAAAGTGTGATATCGATTCACGAGGCCCAAGAAACCTTATCAACTATTGCAAACTCGACAAAAGAAGTAGCAACTAATATTGCTGATATTGCGGCTTCTAGCGAGCAAATGCTTGGAAGTATGGAGGAAATGAACCGTTATGTCGATAGAGTCAAGCAAGTTTCTGAAGGGGCAGTATTGAAAGCAGAAACTATCGAGGAGTCGACGACTGAAGTGACGGCGACAATGCTAATCGTCGCTACAACAGCTCAATCTCTAGCTCAAAATGCAACTCAGATTCAGGATGTTGTGGAACAATTTAAGGTGAAGGAAATCAACAGTACGAATTCATAAGTCTTTATTTTATTAGGTTGTAACAAATAAAGTTTGTTACAACTTCTTTTTTTATTTTAGTTCTTCCGATTATTTTTTTTTAGGTATCTGTTTCTATATATGTATGAGAAACGCACAAAAGGTGAGGACTATCCCACTGATTTCATGGGCTTCACTATGTTAAATTTTGATGGCATATAATTTGCATTCAAATAACTTAAGTTACAGTTAACGATCTATTCGAATAAATCAGATAATTAGTTCTCAGGTTTTGAGGAGCCATATATGAAGGAGGTGACTACGACCCAATCCATTTGTAAGAATGGCGTGGTCTGAGGTATTTATATTTAAAAAGGAGGAATTTCAAATATGTGTTGGGTATGTGAACAATAAGGTAATGGTCAGAAATGGTATCTTAACCCAGAGAACTACGCTCGACGCCTTTATAAAGTACGAAAAGAAGGTCAGGAATCGAAGGGCGCGGATGCAGACCCACAGGCAGCGGGTATGGGAGCGGGGGTGGTAGCTGAGTTAGTTAAAGCACGAATTAGCGGAGACCTTGAATGGGAAGAGGAAATAAAACGAGAGGCCTTGGAACATGCCTATCAAACTCACTTTGGACAGGTTGTTACACTGGATGAGTATTTGGAGATCCTTGATATCGCCTACCCCCTAGTTAAAATGACGTGCGGATGCCGTCGGGTGCAGAGGGGTATGCCTGATGAGGAGAATTTTACCTGTATGGGTATTGGTCCGGGCATGTATAAATGGGAACGTTGGCCAGAGACCTATCGAGGTGGGGTAGAATTTATTACACCTGAGGAGGCCAAGCAATGGACCTTAATGAACCACAAGGAGGGGCGTGTTCAGACTGTTGACGTTTTTGGTACACCCTACATTGGAGGACTATGCCAGTGCGAATATCCTGGGTGTGTTGCAGTTCGTAACCGGCTTGATTATGATTTTAAATTTCTGTTAAAAGGGCATACAGTTGCAAAAGTGGATCGGGAACTATGCACTGGATGTAAAAGCTGCTTAGGCCGTTGCCAGTTTAAGGCCCTAAATTTGGAGGTCTATACCAACAAGGCTTATGTCGATATGGATCAGTGTTTTGGCTGCGGATTATGTGTGACAGCTTGTCCAAGCGGCTCTATTGAGTTATTGGATAGGGAGAGTATGCCTGGATTGGCTGAGAAGTGGTAAGGAGGGACCTAAATGATTGCTCAAATTGAGATTGACTATAGCTTATGTACAGATCCATTAGGTTGTTGCAAATGTTTAGGATTGTGTCCGTCGGTGGTTTTTGTGTGCGGTCCAACGAAGATATGGAAAGGGAGAGAGACAGATCCTAGTGAATATAAAATTGTAGGACGTTATTTTGACAAGTGTTCCGGTTGTGGTGATTGTGTTAAGAGTTGCCCTATGGGTGCGATTAACTTGGAGTTTTTTGCACGGGAGCAGTTAGCTCAGAAATATAGAGAAGA
>JADQBO010000174.1 GCA_016278585.1 Desulfosporosinus sp. | reverse complement strand
TTGCTTCATAACTATATTTTAAACGTTTTCTAGAGATTAGGTCCGATAATACCTCTTACGTTCAGTAAGAGGTATTATAGGTCGCACATCATCGAACCCAAGTTTTCACAAGCGAAACAATAAGTCCATAAGTTGGTGTCAGGCCCCGGTAGCCCGCAGTATTGCTGAATTTCAAAGTTTCAATGTTCTTTCCGAAACGGGGCCCACAGTAAACCGTTCTTGACGAATACTCACCTGCTACAAATATACGTTTACCTTCCTGTTGTATTTGGGGTATGACCCAGCAACCGGTTATTCTTTCTGTTTTAGTTGATCTAAATCCTTGTATGGCTTTAGTAGAGCAAATTCTCTGTCCTTGCTATCTATGTACATTTCCTCCGTTTTACGCTGTATCTGCTGAATTTCTTCAATGATATCTGTCATTTTATTAAATAGAATTCTATACATCTGTTCATAATCCACCATTGCCTCGCATCACCATCCGAAATAGTCTTAGCTACCATAATTCACAATATCAGTCATTATAGCATAATATGTCCTATTATGCGAACCATAAAGGGTTTTATTTTCACAAAAAAGAACTTCCAACTTATATAATAATTTTTTAACAAGGATTTATTATGAACCTTGGAATAAATGGCAAGTATCTAAGAAAGGAGGGTAAGCCTGTGAAAGAACTCGGAAAAATACTTAAAGAAATACGGCTAGCTAAAGGACTCAGTGCTAAAGAATTATCTCATCAGTCTGGAGTAGCTCGTAGTCTTATCAGCCAATTAGAGACCGGAAAACGCCTATCCACCGGCATTGATACAATTAGTCGTTTAGCACTGGCCCTTGAGGTTTCCCCTACCGTTTTTCTTAGCAGCGAATCTATTCAAGCATCTTTATCAAAATCAGGATATTCAGCAAACTCTTCTATTAATGAAAATCTTCTTCCGTTTACACTTAAGGAAGAAAATCAACCCTACATACGTCTAGCTCAAAAAGCAAAAAAATCCGGTCTCTCACCGGATCTTTTGGAAGAACTACTTGATATAATCGTTAGATTTCGCTCAGAGCCCCCTTGCCCTAAAGACTCGAAATAAATATTGAAGAGAAGAGAGGTTCCCTGACCCTTTGCGGAACGGTGACCATCGGGAGACCTTGCGCCGAGTACGGAACGGGGCCCACCGGGAACCGTTCACATGAGAAGACCAAGAAACGTTTTGAACCAGTCCGCAACCGAGCCCAGAGCTAGGCGAATATAGTTTTTCACAAGCGAAACAATAAGTACATAAGTTGGTGTCAGGCACCGGGACCCTTGAGTTTCTAGGGAACTTGGGGATGAAGACCGAGAAATATTGAAAGGTATGGCAGAAAAGTTTTTGGAACTCAAGAAGAAACGTTAAATACATAAGTCTTTAAGAAGTAGACATACTTATGTCATGAAATATTTCAACCCTACTTATCTAACCATCAATAAGCTATCGAAAAACAGCCATAATATGATCAGTCATAGGTTGAAAGAGTTTGTTCGGCGCTATAATATTACGCATTACCCGATCAATTGCTTTAAACTCCTGGAAAAAATTATTACCAGCAACACGATCAAGCTTGAATTTAGAATGAGTGATCAGTTTTCCTCGAATGTTGATGCCGCTGCCTTATATTTTGGCGAGGAAGTCGGTTATTGTATAATGTTCAACGCCCGAAAAATAGGCTCTTTTGATTATGCTCCAAATAGGCGATGTAATTTTACGTTGGCTCATGAACTGGGGCATATCTTTCTAGAACACCTTTTAATACCGTATAGCGAGAAGTCTATAGCCGAGCGGATCTACGAAGATAGGGAAGCCGACGAATTTGCGTCCCGCTTGCTTATGCCGGAAAGTTTACTTTTGCAGTGTAACTTTATAGCCAAGCTTACACGAGAGTTTTTAGTGTCAAGTCAGGCATTTTATACAAGGGTAAATAACCTTAAGCGGCTCGACCTATATAAAAGCAAACCTGTTCCTACCTGCAAAACCTGCGGAAACACCCATTTCTCGCTGTGTACGAGGTACTGTAAAATTTGTGGTACTGAGGTCAATCGCTCTACCACCAGAGGGATCATGCGTATTATTTATTCCGAATTTGTTAAGGACATTAATATGTGCCACGAGTATGGCCATGAGAATGATCGGAATGCTCGCTACTGTGAGCTATGCGGACAGCCCACGTTATTGAGTGGTATTTTGTCCGCGTGGCAAGTTGAAAGAGAGAAATACATTAAGTCGTTGGTTCGGTTAGAGCATCGGCGAAAAAAGTAATTTATACTAATCTGCGAATTTCTGTAAACCTTCTTCTATGCTCGTGCTAGGTTTGAAATCAAAATCTCTCTCACTACCTTCACTCAAGGCTTTTTCAAGTTACAGCAATACGTTCAGCGAGTTACCCCACATCCTCCAAGGCTAATTACGGGCGGTTGGTCTACCTTACCCGGTGGGATTCCCACCCACTATATTTTACGACCTGGCACATCCGCACTGTCAGGCACCGGGGCCTGAGGTCGGCACCTGAGGTCTCACCTGAGGTCTTACTTACTTAGTAATGGCGATTTCTTGTCCAGTATTTAATATCTCTGCTACAATTCCAGCAGGTTCAGTAAGGTCGCTTATTGTAAACGCCAGTGGTTGTAAATCTAATCCGTAATCCGCTGCTTCTAAAAACAAAAACCTAAACCTTTCAATAGGCTCCATTCCTATAAAGTCATCTGAAAAAACCGCCAAATCAATATCACTGTCGCTAGAAAATTGTCCTTTGGCATAAGAACCGAAAAGTATAACCTTATCTATTTTTATCTGGTCACCAACCCTTTCTAGATAGTCAGAAATTATTTTTTGAATTGGCTGAGGGACTGTAGCCATGTAAACACCTCCTCAGTCTTTTTAAGAACCTCTTTTGCCCTTGTTTCAGTAATATTTGAGGATAGCTGACGTTTATAATCTGGATATCGTTCTGCAATGTAATAAAACAGTAAATCTGAAAAGAAAGGTTTATATTCCTGCGCCTTAACAACAGCATGATCTTCAATTTCCTTAAACTGCTCTACTTCCATTAACCCCTTAAAAATCAACCAGATATTATGAGTTCGAGCCGGTTCTTGATTAATATATAAAACATAAAGCCCTTTTACAAGCTTTTCAATCGCTTACTGGGCCATAAACGTAACGTATAGATACCTTCCTGTTTGCAACATAACTCTTGCTGTTTCGAGATCGTAGGTCGCTTTACTTTCCCAATACTTAAACTTTTCAAGAGAATTCATGTATTTACACCCTCTCTAAAACATTTGTACCATATTATACCATAGTTTTAGAGACAAATAAACGCACTATATAGAAAGCTTATTTGGAGTTACCAGTGACCTTAGGGTTGGACTAATAAATCTGTTTAAATGCAAAAAGCATACACAGAGTTTATTGAATCGATGCAAACGAATCATCATTGAACGAACAAACGATACTATTGTTTTGCGTACCGTAGGATATCGCACTTTATGTAAGGATGCCTTGTTTTTGACCATCGGGTCCCATAATGTCTACTCTGACAAGTTGAAAAAACAGCTCTATTGCTCAGTTTAGTTTTAGTTAGGATCGCAGTATTCGCTACAACTATGCCGAGTACATACTTTGTGAAAAAATTAAACAATAAGTTGATAAGTTGGTGTCAGGCACGGGGGCCTTGGATATAACATTAAGATATCATATTTCAACGATACATCACTTGGAGTTATTTGAGATATCTTGGATTTTTCGATAACTTGAACTAGTCCGTCCAATTGTTCTTTCGTTGAATCTTTGATTTTGTCTTGTAGATTCCAAAAGTAGAAACAATTATTCAATATCTTGTTTTCTAGATTAGAGGCAATAACAGGTGGATCTTGTTCTTTTAGCGAAGAGATATAACTTGAAAGAGAACTCATAACATGTTTTACTTTATCCCGTCCGTTTGTTAGATTATCGCCTTTGACTAAATCCATATGAGTAAAACATACCGCCAATTTAGAGCCATTTCCACTATCGGTAATGGTTCTTATCGCCGCTTTTGAATTATCCATCATCGCTGAGGTTGCATTATCAACCAAAATAATTGTGTCTAATTCATTGAAACGTGATGTAACATCAGTCGATATTGAACCTGCTGTAGTTTTATGACCTAATCCTATACCATCAATGAGAACAATCTTAGGGGATTTATCGTAGCATTCAGGTTTGAAAGGTCCCTTCATCCTCATGCTCCTAACAAGTGGTGTGAGCAATGTCCCCCAATGAGCTTTATTATTGCTAGAAAAACGTCTTGCAACTCTTAAAAACTCATTCCTGTCTTTCGTTCTGTATTTCCAAACATTAATCCATCCTCTAGTTTCCGAAATAACTATGCCGTTGTTCAAAAGTCCAAACCTTTCTTGTATTTCGTCGAGTATGTCATCCACGAGATTATGAAATTCCTCATTTTTGTCTTGAAATTCCTCTAATATACTACTTGTTGATATTTCTCTTTCTTCTTTTATATTTTCACCAAGACTATTTGTTTTGAGATCATTTTGCACTTGTGCGGAAATATCGATTATTCTTTTTAAGTACGAATTGATTTTTTCATTCATTAAGATAAATTCTTTATTGCTAACAGCATTTAGTTCCTCACATTCTTCTTCATCATCGTCTTCATCTTCCCATTTTATTTCCTTTTCTTTTAATATTGTAGAAGTACCAAGTACATACGATAATCTTACAGTTAGTTCCTTATGCGTTAGTAGCTTGTCTACAACAATTTCCTCATCCATGTTTCCATCGTTATCAAGACAATAACTTATTGCGTTTTGTATACATTCCTCAACGTATAGCATAAATAGGGCTTTCGACATGAAACATACGGCAATCTCGAATTCATTACTATCGTCGTCAAATATTATCTCCATGTCACAGGTGGTGGTTCGCCCAGTAGATGTTGTCGGAAATCTATCATTTTGAGTACCCATGAGATATCTTAATAGACTGGTCTTACCTGCCCCAGATGGACCAATCAGAGACGCACGAGAATATCCATCTTTTCTTTTTGGCATTGTGATACATTGTTCTAGCAATTTTGTGTAATCTATTTCTTCATTTTCGAGTAGATCATAAAAGGCATCAACAATATTCTTGCTAAACTTGTTATAAGCAAGTTCACGCTTGCTTATGTCCCACCATGATTCATCTGATAAAATTTGATTCATCTGATTTACTAGCGCGTCGGCTACCTCTTCCTCTTTTGTCCCTAATCCCCGACGAACTCTCAATCCATACTTACCACGTGGTTCCTTCTTTACTGGATGTCTAAAAATTATTGTATAGGATTCCTTACCTTTATCCTTACTTTTACCTGCCCTGTAAGCCAACTAAATCCTCTCCTCTATTTGTTCAATATGTAAAATGTTGAGGTCAAGTAGTCCTGAGTCGTGTGTATCAAAAATATACTCGATTAATATTTTGAAGTATTTATCTGTATGATTTTCTGCAACAATAACTGAAACAAATGTTGTTGGATAAGTATTCTCATGAACGACTGTTTGAATATTGCAATCAATTATTCTGAAATTCTTATCTGCAAATATATTTTGTATGTAATCCAGGAGCATAGAAAATATTACTTTACGTATTGCACTATCCGACATTGATTCACCCCAACTTCGGTTGTAGCAACGCTGTTCCAAGATTCCCGATGATAAATTCAGCACCGTTGAATCCATTTGTCAAATTGCATTTGCTACAACTTTGGAACAACTGCGTGTTTGTGTTCATAGGATACCCCTAGGGATGAATAATATGCTCTGCGAGAGCAACCAAATTATTCAGGAAATACCTGGACGTAAGTAATTCAAGACTTGTTTTATGACAATGAAAACAGACGCTTATTAATAAGCGTCAGAACGACAAAGGTTTTTCCTCTTTGGTAAGCATTACATGATCTGGCTACCATTCTTGATTGTCATAATTCGGGTTTTCATAAGCACTGTTATCGATGAACAAACAAACTCCTGCACCGCAAGCTCGGCATAACACCATGTGATCTTTCCAATTGTTCGATGGCATTCCCACCCACTATATTTTCGACCAATCACTAGTAGTGTCAGGCACCTGGTTCCCCTTGGAGGCCGTGTCCCTTAAGCAAAAATCACAGGAGATGGATTTACTTCACGCACTCAAATATCTCTTTCACGCTTTCAAACGTGAACGTCGGCTTAATGTCGCCATTTTCTATTTCTTCTATAGTCGCTTCGCCTGTCAGAACACAAATAGCTGTAATACCAGCATTCAGCCCCGTTGCAACATCTGTATAAAGTCGATCGCCAATTACGACTGCCTCCTCTAATTTATAACCAAATTTATCCACTACATAATTTACCATTATTGGAGCTGGTTTTCCGATGAATAAAGGTTCCTTTCCAGAGGGGAAAGAGAGCATGTTACAAATTGCTCCACAATCAGGAATAAAACCAAAGCTAACTGGACAAGCGTAATCAGGATTAGTCGCTAAATAAGGAAGGTCTTTCTTAAGCATTTCACAGGTCTTTCGGATTTTTTCAGATGTAAGCTCTGTGTCAAAGCCAACTAAAATTACACCTGCTTTATCACTTACCTCAGTTACAACATCAATGCCACTACAAATTAGTTCATCAACAAGCGACTTTGTTCCCATACAATAAACTGATTGTCCTGAATAATTCTGTTTAAGATATACGATTGTAGCTTGAGCTGAAGTGAAGAAGTTGTCCAATTCCACTTCAATGCCCATTCCTCTTACTTTTATTATGTAATCCTTTACTGATTTTGAAGAATTATTTGTAATAAATACATATCGACCTTTAGATTCTATTATATGTTTCATCAAATCGAGTGTTCCATCAAACAGTCGTTCCTCTTCATAAATGGTTCCATCCATGTCGAAAAGAAATAACTTTTTCCTCTTGAGAACGGATGCGTTCGCCCCAAAAACATCAAGATAAGCTTTATTGATAGAATTCGCCTTTACATCTACATTCTCGCGCATAACTATATCACTCCCCAGCAAACAACTTCTCAGCTGCTGCTAAGTCATCGTTGTTATCAATCTCAAGCCATCTTCCTTGAAGTGGGCAAGCCTTAAACACTATTTCCTGTAAAATGTCATTCAGCGCAACTTCACTCCACATCTTGAGCTCATTCTTCTCTTCTATATATTCGGCACACTTAGTAAAGAATTTTACACCACCGTCATCAGAAAATTTATAAACATCAATAGATGCCCCCAGCGCTTCAGCTTTAGTAATCTGTTTAGAAATCTTAACAAGTCGGCCGTCAACTTCAACAACCTTCATAGACTCCTCAAGATATGTTCCTATATCGGTAACGATTGCATTCGGAGCTTCAAATGCAAGTAATGCGGTAATAACAGATGCGTCATAAAATACATCAGCATTCATCATGAGAAATTTACCGCCACTAACATTATGTCTTCCAAGATAAGCAGAATACATATTGTTAGTGATTGCGAAATCTACACTATTGATAACCTTGATTTCCGGATACTTTTTCATAACTGCAGATTCCAAAATTTCTGACTTATATCCCGAAATAATAGTAATATCCGTAATGCCGTTCTTATGTAAGTTTTCGATTTGTTTCATCAGAATAGGCTGTCCATTAACTGGAACTAGAGATTTCGGACAATTATCTGTAATAGGTGCCAATCTTGAGCCTAATCCTGCTGCTAAAATTAGTGCTTTCACCGTTACAACTCCTCCATTAAATTATCATAAAGTTTACTTAAAACATCTGTTTCTAGATTTGTCTCATGTAGGTAAGTGTATCGGTTATTCCGCATTGTGGTGGCTTTCTGCATGCACAAAACAAAATCTTCTTTAGAAATCCCCAAATGTTTAGGATTAATATCTACTTCAAACCTTTTTAGATAATTTAAAACTTCACTATATTCAAGCCCTAAAAGTTTGAGGACAGCTACTGTTCCAAGTGCAACCTGTATTCCATGTAAGTTGTTCTGTTCACAGTAATAATCCAATGCATGACTGAACAAATGCTCTGAACCGCTTACTGGCCTACTACTTCCTGCAAAATCCATTGCAATACCCGACAGCACTAATGAATTTGCTAGTACATTAATGAATTCTGGACATATGGTATCATACTTAGTTCTCATCAATGCATCCAATGATGCTCTTGACATGAGATAAGCGAATCCATTCATTTTATCTTGGTTTCTTGTACAAGCGAAATCCCAATCCATCAAAGCCATATGATTGGATATGGTGTCACCGATGCCGGCTTTTATGAATTGTATAGGGCTGTCCTTAATCAATACTGTATCAATAATGATGATAGTTGGCTTCACACAGCCAAGGCTCTTAGGTTTTCCATCCTTTCTTTTCAAAACTGCGATTGGAGAGGCAATCCCATCATTTGCCATTGTAGTCGGTATAGAGATAAATGGACGCTTTGATACATAAGCCGCATACTTACAAACATCTAAAACCTTACCTCCACCAAGTCCTACAATGTAATCAACATCTGTAGCAATAACACGCTCGGCAACAGACATTGAATATGCTATAGAATTATTATCCACACTCTCTGATTTCAAGTTTACAAGTTGAGCAAGCTGATCTCTAACAGTTGTTCCGTATAGTCCATCAATCAGTGGGTCAGTAATAAATAGAAGCTTGCCTTTAATATTACTTGCTGAGAGTATTTCATGAACTTTATGTATAGCATTTTCTTCAATTTTAAGGACATTTTCTAATTTCAATTTTTACACCCCTTATACTTTTAATTTTGCGATAATTATTTTTAAAATTTCTCGATCCTGCATAATTGGTGAAAAACGAAAACTAACATAGTATACTAATACGCCAAAGGGAATACTAGCCATTATTAAATTAACAAAAGATAGTCCAAGGTGACTTAAAAATGAAAAACCAAGTACTTGAATAACTGCTAATACACAAATAAAGCTAAATGTCTTTACAGTATAAGGCCAAATTTTAAAAATCACATATAACTGGAGAACTTTTATGACATTAACAAGTATCTCAGCAGCAACAATAGATACTGCAATTCCCCAATAAAAATGAGGGGCTAACCAAAAACCTAAAATTAAAGCACACGCTAACTTAGCCGCTCCATTAAACATTTCATATCTTTGATTATTCGTCATGTTTAACAATGTCCCATTCGGACCAACAAAGGAGTTAATGAATTGTGAGAAAAGCAATAACATCAAAATATTTTCTCCACCTTCAAAACCTTTCCCCAAGAAGTTTAATATATTTTTAGAATTAAGAATAGAAAAAATGGCCAATGGTAATACAAGGTAGGCGTTTAGTCGCGTTGAGTCCATAAACACCTTCTTTAAGTGTCCCAGGTCCTGGTATTTCCAAGCCTTAGCAAACTCAGGCATTGCTACTTTTGCAAAACTATCTCCAAAAATATTGGTTACATTTCCGAGAATTATGCCAACCGATAATACTCCTACTGTCTCAAAAGTCCCATATTGTCCTTGAAGTATCCTAGAAAAAGGAATGTAAACCCCATATACTATTTGAACAATATAAAATTGGAATGAAGATACAATAATATTAAAGTTAAAACTCCTGAATTGTAATTCCTTCATTATACCAATGTATAATATCGGAATAAAATTAGTTGCTATCAATGCAAAAAGGTACACATTATATGTCGCCCCTAAAAGGAACCACATTATTACAAATAAGATCACGTTTAATAAACCTATTATCGTACGTCGTAACAAAGCAGATTGATCAGCCCTACCAATACCGATATAATAAGAACTTAAGATCTCTATTGATAACATAGAATAGCTTATCAAAGCTACTATAAAAAATTGTTTAGCCTCTATAAACTCCCTAAGAATTATAAACTCAATCGGTAGAAGCATGAAGTAAACAAGCGTCAATGTC
The DNA here is from genome assembly GCA_016278585.1 of Desulfosporosinus sp. Taxonomy (GTDB): domain Bacteria; phylum Bacillota; class Desulfitobacteriia; order Desulfitobacteriales; family Desulfitobacteriaceae; genus Desulfosporosinus. The sequence goes on along the minus strand of JADQBO010000174.1, from coordinate 3,085 downwards.
CAAAACGTTTGAGATAGCACTACTTGTCGCGTAGATGATTGTTGTAGAACTTTCGGTAAGTATAATTGAACCCCAAAATAAGTAAACAAGGACAATATCATTGCATATCCAAGATAATAATTAGCCTTTCCGTACTCGCTAGCACCAAGAACCCGAGCAGCAGCTAACTGAAATGCAAAAGAGACTACGCCACCAAGTACTGTCCACCCAAAACTCTTGAATGTTACCTTTAACATTATCCTTAATCCTTTACATCTCATTTATTGTAGATAATATCTTTTTCAATCGCCAATTAGCTATTTCATACATTTTTAAAGGATTAACCATTGCCCATAAGATATTCTCTAATGTATGGCTATAAATCCTCAGACTAATTTTTTAGAAAAATGGAGCGGCATATTAATTTAACTGGGTTTCGCTTTCTAAATAGGTACATTTTGATTTATGACCTCATATGCATCAATACTGTTTAATAATGATGAGGTAGGCTCCACGTTTTCCAGCAGCTTGCTGACAAATATACTTTTCTATAACGGTCCTCTTTTGACTCTTCATCAATTGTATAGAAATGACAGCAACAAGCGGAGCACAGTGAGTCTGGTCACTACGTTGCTTTATTTGTTTCTACTTTACTCTATCGTTAGGATGCCTCTTGTAGTTGTCCTTCTAAGATTTGTACGAGATTCAATCTTGAAGAATTAACATATCTTCATTCAATTCATGATTTTATTTATTAGAATTTTGCTACAATCCTTTGTTCCATGTGGGTTGATTGAATTATTAAGTTCTAAGCGCTCCCAATTAAATTTTATAGGGTTTCTCATAAGTTCGTCTGAACACTCAATTACTTCGTTCCAATTTTTAGCCTTAGGTCCAGGTGTAAATTCATTGTAGTCATAGTAAAAGCCAACATTTTCGCTATATTCTTTAAAGTCGAACGGGGTGAAAATAATAGGTCTCCCTGTCACTAGGAAATCGAAATAGACACTAGAATAATCTGTTAATAAAATTGAAGTGTATTTCAGTAAAGGGTAGGGATCGGTATATTTATATAATAAAAACCTAAATCTCCCCTTGAACCTATCTCCACAATCTTCAAGTAAATGTGTCTTTATTATAAATATCGCATTATTTTTTTCAAGGAATTCTTCAAATTTATTATCATCAAACCCATACTTTTCTAATAAATCATTAAAATCTGTATTACTTTGTCTTCTATGAGTAGGTAACCACGTCAATACCCAATCAAATTTTTTTAAATCTTGTAGCAATAAAAGCTCAGGAAATAACTTACTGTCTAAGATATAGTTTGGGTCTAAACATTCAACTCTAGGTTGTGGAGAGATAATGACTTTACTTTCACCGAAACCAAATGCACTTAGATAAGAATCTATAACAAATTTCGACGGTACAACTAATCTATCACAGTTCATATAATAAGAATAAGGGAAAATAAAATAGATTACCTTTTTGAATATATATTTCAACTGACCTAAAAAAGAAGAATACCTCCAATCAGTATCGAAACCGATTTTTTTCAACGGAATACCATGCCATAATTGAACTGTTAAGGAACCTCCAAGAAACAATGGATTAATATCATCTACTCTATGAGTTATAAAGTTAACTTTAGCTCTACAACATTTTAATATTCCTTTAATAGAATATAAGTATAAACTTTTAAAACCTAAACTAGTCAAATATGATGCATTTTTTTTTGATTTTGTGATCCAATAACATTCATATTCTGAGTCCCTACTCAAATTGAGATACAAATACTTAGAATTATCCGCAAATTTTTCGCCCAATGAAGATCCAAAAATAATTAACTTTGGATTCTTTGGAATAAACATTGATATTATTCGTAAAGGGAAAAATATAAAGTATACTATAAGCTTTAATTTATCCACTTTTTGTCGTCCTCTTTCCTTTGTTCTTAATAACTCCTGATAAGCACTTGAAAGTGGTCACTTTAGGATTAGGCTGTTTTAGTACGGCTAATAACATTAATTTAAAACGCGTTTGGCGGATTACAAACTTAACTAAGATCAGATAGAAATTGTTGAAGAACAGTTTCCTGGTTATAAGAAGTTTTGAAACGATTCTGAGCAGATCTAACCATTACTTGACCATAGTTCGAGCTAAGTAAAAACTTGCGAATGCATTCTGCAAAATCTTCTGGGCGCTCTGCCACAAGAAGATCTACAGTATTTTCTAAACCGGAGCCTTCGTTACCTATTCCTGTACTAACTACTGGAAGTCCATTAGATAAAGCTTCAAAGTTTTTCAGTTTTACCCCTGCACCATGTTGCATCGGGTTCACAAAAACTTTACTATCTGTATATAATGTTCGCAACTCTGAAGGCGTATCATATACGGTTACTCGTTCGTATTTTAATTTGCTTAACCAAGCAGTAGATTTCCCCTTAGTATTTCCGGCGATAATAAATACATAGTCTTCAATATCCAACAACATAGGATGGACATATTTCAAATACCATAAAACCGCTTCCTGGATATTTACCATAAATAACGATCCTACAAACAAAACAGCTTTTCCTCTTTTATCCTCCGGAGCTACCATTTTGCTTAGATCCACTGGTGGAGGCAAGAATATCGCTTTCATAATAGGTTTTTTTATCTTGAATTCTAAGTATTCATCATGCGATATAAACATATAGTTTTTAACATATTTACTAATTTTAGTTTCTATAATTTTGAATTTAAAACTTTCTAAATGGTAGAATAACTTCTTCCAGATTAATTTGGAGCTTTTCGCTAACTCCATTTGATAATGTGATTCGTCATTTTGAACTCGAAGGAATACAATGATATTAGAGAAATTTAGGTTTGGATTAAGTAAAATCGGATAAACATACTCACTTTCAAGCAGGACGTATTCGTATGAGCCCTGAACTTGTATACTTTGCAATTTTTTTCTGGTTTGTATTTGATAAGGAAGTTGTGAAAGCATTGCCAATAAACCAGTATCTCGTTTCACATATTCAATATGACGTACATATTTCAATACCTCTTGATGCTCTTCATGAGATGTAAGCCCTTCAACTGTCACAAGTAAGTCAAT
>JADQBO010000366.1 GCA_016278585.1 Desulfosporosinus sp. | reverse complement strand
GCTGTAATAATGGTAAAGGATGCAAAGTACGCCAGAAACGTGCCAAGCCCGATTTTTTGGAGCAGATCAACCCCAAAGACAAACAGGACGATCCGAAGTACTGTAAATACTCCAACTTTAACCACGGCTACAGCATGTAGCAGGGCGCTTACAGGAGTAGGTGCAACCATAGCAGCTGGTTGCCAAGCATGAAAGGGCATCATACCTGCCTTTGCTATTCCCGCAATATAGAGAACAAAAATCACGCTGACTATTGCATAGGGTGCTTTGCCCGTCAAGATTCCCTGACTTGCAAAATCCAGAGTACCTGCAAAATAGTTGGTTAAAACCATGGCTGGAAGGAAGAAGAAAATTGAGGTACCCAGTAAATAGGTAAGGTATTTTCTTGCTCCCTTAATGGCGTCAGAAGTCTCTTCATGAGCAACTAGGGCAAAGGTCGATACAGTAATCATTTCATAGAAGACAAACAGGGTAAATACGTTCGCTGAAAACGCCGCACCCATGGCTGCAGACAGGGCTATGGCAAAACACATAAAAAACCTCGTCTGGGCATGTTCATTCATCGAGCGCATGTAGCCTATTGCATAAACAGATGTTATGATCCACAAAAATGATGCTGTTAAGGCAAGAACCATCCCCAATGAATCGACTCTGAACGCAATGTCAAGCCCCGGCAAAACTGTTGTTAAATGATATTCAATAACCTTACCCGCAAGAATTGTTGGCAGCATTGAAATTACCAAGCCGAATTTTAGCAAAGCGGCTAGCATTGTCCACGATTCTCTTAGATTTGGGTATTTGCCTGAGATACCTATTAGTACAACTGCCGATAGTGAAACTAGGACTGCATATAAGGGTCTTGCTGATTCGATTATTTCCAAGTTCATCACCTCTTTATTTCAGAAGAATCAAGGCCGCTTTTTCTGCCAAGGATACTGGTGCATAGGCAAAGATTCCGAAAACTATACACAGTACAGCAACTGTAAATGTAGGAATCAACATTGATAAGGGAGCATCGTTAGACTTAACGGGTGCCTGCTGATGATGGTCATGTCCGTGTTCGAGGCTTTCCTCTCCCGGTGTAGGCTTTAGCCATACATTGTCTAAAATTCGCCAGAAATAAATTGCAGTGAGAAGGGAGCTTATCAAAATTATTGGAACCAACCACCACATCCCACTCTCAATTGAAGCAACTGCAAGGTACCATTTACTAACAAAACCAACCGTTAGCGGAACACCCGTCATAGAAAGTGCAGCAATAGTAAAGGCAGCCATGGTCCAGGGCATTTTCTTGCCCAAGCCCCGTAAGTTGTCTATGCTGCTAAGACCGGTTTTATATACTACGGCACCCACTGCAAAGAAGAGAGCACCTTTCATCAGGGCATGATTTAACAGGTGGATAAGAGAGCCGATCATACCGGTGACATTCATTAATGAAATTCCTAGTACGATATACCCGATTTGCCCGATACTTGAATAGGCTAACATCTTCTTAACATCGGTTTGAGCTAAAGCCATGATAGATCCTACCAAGATAGCCGCTACCGCGAATATCAGAAGAATATTTGGGATATTAAAGGGTGTATGAGCATAAAACTCCGGATTAAACAACGTAAACATAACACGAATTAAGGCATAAGCTGCAACCTTAGCGCCAGTTGCCGCCATAACAGCACTAACCGTAGAAGGAGCATAGGCATAGGCGTTAGGAAGCCAAAAATGTAGCGGAAATACAGCTAACTTGATACAAAGGCCTAATACGATAAACGTGAAGGCGGTGAAAATCGCTTTGGTCTGATAAAATTCAGGTAGCCTAGCTGCTAGGTCGGCAATATTTAGGGTACCTGTCATTAAATACAGATAGCCGATGCCGAGCAGGAAAAAGGTTGCACCGACAGTACCCATTATTAGGTAATTGTATGATGCTACGATGGCCTGGCGCTTTTTGCCTATAGCAATTAGCGCATAACCAGAAAGGGAAGTTATCTCCAGAAACACATAGATGTTAAAGATATCTCCGGTAACAACCATGCCCATAAGACCGGTAACAAACAATAGATAAACGCTATAGAAAAAGGGTTTTCTGGCTTCGTCAATTTCGACATTAATATTGTTCTTAGAGTAAATAGCCCCGGCAAAAGCCATAAAGGAAACAATAATCATTACGTAAACATTTAAAGGGTCAATTGCATACTCAATACCATAGGGCGGTTCCCAGCCACCCATCCAATAGCTGATTCGCCCTTGTACCAAAACAGTTTGTAATAGGGAAAAGGAAATAATAAAGCTTATGAAAGTTGTTATAGTTACAGCATACCAACTTAATACCCAGTGTATGCGACCGATGATGGGGGTAATAATTGCGGCCAGCAGAGGTATCACTATCAACAGAGCGGGCAAATGTTTAATCATTATGCTTGTTCAACTCCAGTATTTGATCTTCCTCTATGGTTCCATATTCACGGTAAATAAGCGTGACAAAGGTCAGAGCCACAGCAGTAGTGCTAATCCCTACCACAATGGCAGTAAGCATTAATACTTGGGGCAGTGGGTTATCGTAAATCTGTTGACCATGCATGAGGATAGGCGCAGTACCGCCCTCGATTTTGGACATTGATACATAAAACAGGAGCACAGCCGTCTGAAAGACATTCAACCCGATAATCTTTTTTATAAGGTTGTGTCGAGCCATTACTCCATATAACCCAGTGGTTAATAAAATAATTACAATCCAATAATTATATTTCGCTAATAGTTCAATCATTGGCATCTATCCTTACCGTTTCATAAAATAGGGTTATCATTACTGCGGCGACCGTTATACCTACACCAATTTCAATACCCATAATTCCAATGGTACTGGCAAATTTAGGGTCAGGCAAAAGTACATTATACTGAAGGTAGTTACCACCAAAGAAAAGTGCTAAAAGCCCGATACCACCGTAAATCAATGCTCCTGAGGAAACTAATAGATCTTTTGTCTTTACAGACATCCTCTTTTGGGCATCATTGAAACCAAATACTAGGGAGTAAATTATTATACTAACCCCTAAAATGACACCACCCTGAAACCCCCCGCCGGGGCCGAGTTCTCCGTGAACTATAACATACAGCCCAAAGAGTTGAATAAACGGTAATAGAAGTTTGGTTACCGTTTTTTTGATGATGTCTTTGTCCTGGTCTGTTTCGTACGGATGACCTTTATCTGATTTTATTCTGACATCCTTGGCAGTTTGTTTTTTCACCGCTGTGACCGCGGGCTTTTCGGATTGGTGTGGGGCATACTTATTGTTTCGTCCTCTCAGGAGCAGAATTAGACAAAAACCAGCAGTTGCCACTACAACGGTTTCGCCTAGGGTATCATACCCTCTGTAAGAGGCCAAAATGGCAGCAACAACGTTTTCCTGACCTGTCTCTTTGTAGGCGTGCTCAAGATAATAGGGCGTAACATGGGTACTAGGCGCAATGTTAGGATCACGAAGATGAGGGAGATCGATGGTTCCATACAATAGTACAGCTGCAACTCCAACGGCAACCAGCAGAGCAGGGAGGTTTATGTGTTTTTCGGCCTCATCCACAGATTTAGTACGGCTTAAGATAATCATAAACAGCACCGTAGAAATACCGGCTCCCACAGCCGCCTCGGTAATAGCTACGTCAACGGCATTCAGCCGGACCCACTCAATTGCCATCATCAAGCTATAAACTGAAAAAATCATAATAGAACTGATCAAATCTTTCGCGAGTAATACTGCAATACCACAAACCACTAGGAAAAGCGGGATGGCTACATCAATCATGTTTTCAACTCCATAAATGTGATTTTGTGTTCATCTTTCCAACTCACCTTTTGGTTTTTTTACCGGAGACCTTGGCAGCAGAGGGGATAGCAAAAGGGTCAGATTCCCTAAACTTGCGGCCCTTCTCCCAATGTTTAAGGTCCTTCATATAAGCTGCCTTGGCCAAAAAATGAGTAGCAGTAGAGTTAATGATTAAAATCATTATCATAATCATTAACAATTTCAGGCTTACTTGGTTAAATCCGGAATAAATGATTAGCCCTATGATAATGCAGGATTGTCCCATGGTATCTCCCTTGCCTGCGGAATGCATCCTAGAAAAGAAATCAGGAAACCTGATTACCCCAATGGAGGCAACCAGTAATAAGAAACAACCTATGGCCAAGAATAATCCTGTAAGAATAACGCGAATATCCATATACATACTTTCCCATCCTGTTGTTTAGATTTTGTTTTCAGTTGTCAAAACGGCCAGATTCAACGTATTTTAGAAAAGCCAATACAGCCGTAAAGTTAATCAGAACATAGACAATGGCAATATCTATAAAGACATCAGGCCTGTCATACATGAAACCCACCAGGAGCAGGATTACTACCGTTTTGGTTCCAAAAAAATTTACAGACAAAATTCTGTTAAAAACAAAGGGTCCCACCACTAATCGATAAAGGACGAGCACTGCAGATAATACAATGGTAAATGCAGCTACTTCAAACATATTAAACATTCGCCTTGCTCATCTCCTTGCTACCTTCAATTTCCTTTATCTTTGCGTGCATTGAACCGGACAGTAAATCTTGGGCAGTTTTCATTGATACTGCATGGACAATGTATTCATGTCTGTTAGCATCAATTGTGATGGTTCCAGGTGTCAAGGTAATTGAGTTGGCAAAAAGTGCAATGCCCATGTCTGTTTTTAAGTCATGTTTAAATCTAACAATAGACGGTTCAATGGGCATTTTAGGATGTAAAACAAGGTAAATAAGATGCAAGTTGGCCAATACAATCTCCCAGGCTAACCAAAGAAAATATTTTATCAATAGAATGATTCTTCTTAGGTCTGGCCCCTTCACCATCTTGCCTATTAACAAATCATGGGACCAGTAGGCAACTAGCAAACTGGAAACCACCCCTAGTATTAGGAACATCGGTGCTGTTTGCCCGGATAAACTAAACCAAAAAATAAACATTATAATGGATGTTAGTAAAAAACTAAGCATATTTCCCCACAACTCACAATCTTTTGTTATTCTTGGTCACTTGAACGAGGATACGTTTATGGTTAGTGGCAACCGTATGTTTAGAAATAATCTCCGCAAAAAGCACCCCCCCATAAGTTTTTTTCAAGTAATGCTAGCATCTCTAAGTCCGCTTTTTGTGGACATTTTGGAATTCGAGAGTTTAAGCTGAATATCCAAAATGTCCACAAAAGACAATTATCATTTAACACCAAATGCTACTAGTGTGATACAGCATTCCTTATGATAAATAGTAAGAGCCTATCGTTAAACTCCAACTATTAATGGAAACGAGAGATTTGCTAAACAGTTCTTTAGGATAATTGTTACTTGGGTGACGAATTTATGGTTGAAGACTGCCATTTTCAGCATAAAATATACTATCATAAAAAATGTACCACATCAAGAATTCTGGGAGATAGCCAGTTTAAACCATTGCCAGTTAAACCATTATTATTGAGCAAAATCAAGGATCCAAGAACAGCATCAAAATTAAAGAGCAAGCAAGGTTTCCAAGACTACCATACCATATTAATCTTTGTAGGGGCAGTCCTTTTTTAATAAAAATCAATAAAAAAACTTTAAGTCCAGGAAGATATCCGGGACCTTTAAGTTTCTTGAAAACAGGTTGTTCAATATAATGCAAATAATCAAAAAAACTCGATTATTTGTTTGATTTCATACTATGAAGTTTACAGGAAAAGTTTATAAAGGCAAATAAAAAGTGTAATATGATAGTAGGAGGTTTTGCCTAATGATTAAGTTTATTATGAATTGGTTTATAGGTTATGGTATTGGAGAGAGTGTAGCAAAGTATTTGTCAACAGGGATTTTAGTGGTATTTATTGCCTTGCTCAGTATTCTCGCGAATTACATTACAAAAAAAATAGTCCTCAGAGTTCTATCTCATTATATAAAAAAGGTCAAATTTAAATGGAATACTATTTTACTGGAAAGAAAGGTATTTCATAACCTGTCTCAGGTTGTACCAGCAATTATCATCTATTCCTTTGCTCCGGCATTTTCAGGGCAGATGTCAATGGTCATTCAGAGATTTTCATCAGCGTACATTGTATTGGTAGGAATTTTTGTAGTCGATGAATTGTTAAATACCGTAAATGATATTTATAGAAATTATGAAGTTGCTAAGAATAAACCTATTAAGGGATACCTTCAAGTAACCAAAATTTTTGTATATATAATGGGTGGAATTATAATCATCGCCACAATAATCGGACAAAGTCCGTTATTGTTATTAAGCGGTATCGGTGCATTAACGGCTGTTTTATTATTGATATTTAAAGACTCATTGTTGGGTTTGGTCGCCGGTATTCAGCTATCTTCAAATGACATGATTCGTTTGGGTGACTGGATTGAAATGCCCAAATATGGTGCTAACGGAGATGTGATAGATATATCACTGAATACTGTTAAAGTGGAAAATTTTGATAAAACAATTACTACGATTCCTACGTATGCCCTTGTATCTGATTCTTTTAAGAATTGGCGCACTATGATACAGTCAGGCGGTCGGAGAATCAGTCGTTCTCTAAATATAGACACCACAAGCATAGCTTTTTGCACAGATGAAATGTTAGCTGAATTTGAAAAAATTCATTTTCTTTCCGATTACATAAAAAATAAAAAACTTGAAATAGTCCAATATAACTTGGAACAGAATATTAATACTTCTAACTTAGTTAATGGTAGGCATCTGACAAACATCGGTGTTTTCAGGGTGTACATACAGTGCTACCTAAGGAATCATCCTAAAATACATCAAGACATGATTCAAATGGTCAGACAATTACCTCCTGGGGAACATGGTTTACCCCTTGAACTTTACGTATTTGCTAATGATACAGTCTGGGAAAAATATGAAACTATACAAGCTGATATCTTCGATCACTTATTAGCTGTAGTACCGCAATTTGGTCTTAGGATCTTCCAGAGTCCTACGGGCTACGATATAAGATTAGCCTTATATAACTAGAATCATGAATGAGGGGCAATCGGTAATCTTACTGAAGAAATTGGCATAATAGTTGAGGGGCTAATTCTAAACTAGAATCTATAAGGGGGCGAAACGGGTTGGAAAAGGATAGGATCCCTCTCATTATTGGAGTATTTATTGCTGTATTATGGGCAAATTTATCTCCTGATAGTTATGATCATTTCGTGAATAAGGAGGTTCTTGGCAGTCTTACAGTCCACTTTTTGGTGAATGATATTTTCATGGTGTTCTTTTTTGCTTTTGCAACAGTGAAAATCACCCGTAGTTTATTACCTGGTGGGGACTTAAACCCAATTAAACACGCTATAAATCCTATTATGGCAACAATCGGAGGAGTCATTGGTCCAATAATTGTTTATATAGCACTAAATTATAGGATGGGCAGCCCTGAGTTTATTAATGGATGGGCTATTCCTACGGCCACAGATATCGCTTTAGCTTGGCTAGTCGCTAGACTTATTTTCGGAGCGTTTCATCCAGCAGTTTCATTCTTATTATTATTGGCTATAGCGGATGATGGTATCGGGCTATTAATTATTGCTATCTTTTATCCAGACCCGTTGAACCCAGTACTGCCGATATTTTTATTAGTTACTCTGGCGGGCATGTTAGTGGCTTTCTTGTTTAGAAAGTTAAAGGTGAAAAATTATTGGCCCTATATTATCTTTGGAGGAACATTGAGTTGGATAGGGCTTTATTTAACACACGTTCATCCAGCTTTAGCACTAGTTGTCATTATTCCGTTTTTACCTCATCCTAAAAGGGAAAGGGCCCATTTATTCGAGGATGATCCTAAAGACTACTCCACGTTAATAAAGTTTGAACAGGAGTGGAAAGTCATAGTGGATTTTGGGCTCTTAATGTTTGGTTTAACGAATGCTGGGGTTGAATTTTCGGAGATCGGTACAGTTACTTGGTTAGTTTTCTTAGCTTTAATAATAGGCAAAACGTCCGGAATATTTATTATGGGTTGGATTGCTGATAAATTGGGTTTTCCTCTGCCTAAAGGGATGAAATTGAAAGATCTTTTTGTTATGAGCCTGGTAGCCTCTGTGGGTCTTACTGTAGCCCTGTTTGTTGCCGAATTAGCCTTTACAGATTCAAATATTCGAGGAGCAGCTAAAATGGGCGCACTATTTAGTACCGGATCAGTTATACTTTCTTATACTGCGGGGAAGATATTAGGAGTAAAAAGAAAAACAGTTTAAACCACTAATAAGTAGGTGCAATTTTGTAGATTCCAAATTCTTTGTAGCCTAGGGTTTCTGCTTTTGTTTTTCGTCCATTTGCCACTGCCATGATTTCTTCAAAAATTCGGTGTCCGACTTGTTCGATGGTTTCCTCGCCTGAGATAATTGCCGATGCATCAAGGTCCATGTTGTCTTCCATTAGTTTATACGTTAAACTATTAGCCGTGATTTTAATAACTGGGGCAATAGGAGAACCAGTTGGAGTTCCGCGCCCTGTAGTAAAGATGACGATGGTAGCGCCGCCGGCAAGCATACCAGTAATTGACTCGATATCTTGACCTGGTGTGTCCATAATGTAAAGACCTTTGCTTTTTGGACTTTCACCATACTTGAGGATATCTTGAATGGGGGCATGGCCGGCTTTATAGATACATCCTAAAGATTTTTCTTCAATAGAGCTGATCCCACCGGCTATGTTACCTGGTGTCGGTTGACCGTCACGAATGTTTACATGCAAAAGCTTTGCACGTTCTTCACAGTCTTGAACAATCTTATATAGTTTCTCAGCAACTTGTGGTGTTTTAGCGCGTCGTGCCAGAATATGTTCAGCTCCTATAAATTCCGTGGTTTCTGACAGCATGACGTTACCCCCTGAAGCGACTAACAAATCGGCAGCAATACCTACTGCAGGGTTGGAGGCAAGCCCGGAGGTGAAATCCGATCCCCCGCATTCTATAGCAAGGCTCAGTTCGCTAATATCAATCCTTTCGGGTTGAAGATGTGCGACTTGACGGACTAATTCGGCTGTTTTACGTAAGCCTTCAGCTTCGGCTTTTAACGTGCCGCCAACTTCTTGTATAACAATTACTTCAACTGGTTTACCAGTTGTTTCTATTTCTAAAGCTGTTTCTCGAATAGGTATTCCTTCACATCCGAGTCCTATTACAAGAATAGCAGCGACATTGGGGTTTTTGCCGAAACCGATTAATGTCCTGACTGTTTGCTCATGGTCGGCTCCGATCTGACAGCAACCATGCTGATTAGGCAGCGCCACAGCTTCAGGGATTTGACTGGCAATATTTAAGGCGACAGTGCTCGAACAAACGGATGTAGGGATAATTAAAATATGATTACGAATCCCTATTTTTCCATTAGGTCGACGGTAACCTAATATTTTCATGTTCTCTTTGACCTCCTTTAGTCTATCAGACCTGTTTCCTGAGACTGGATTATCTGTCTTTGCCTCCGCGCTGGCTTTCCATGTTGTGAACATGAACGTGTTGTCCAGGTCGAATCAATTCAGTGGCGACTCCGATACTTTCAGCATATTTTAGGATTTCTTTCCCAGCCTTAATCTCTTGAATAGCGAATTTATGACCAAGGGGAATGTCCTGTAGCAATTGAAGGGAGTGTTCTAAGTGACCAATAAAATAATGTATGATTGTACTGGCTGGGAAGTTATCCACAACCGTAGCTACGTTATCTTTAGGGTTGATGACGACGGCTTGATTTTTCGAAGGGGTTGCCTCCTAATTTAGAATTATATGACCTAACCCTAGAATAGCGAAACAAAGGTGTGTTGTAAATACGTTAACAAAAGGAGCATGATCTCTTAAAATAGTTTATAATAGATTTTAGGGAGAAAACTTAGGTTAAACAGGGGAGAGGCCCTCTGTTTTGGAAAGAAGGTTTAAATTGCTTACAGTAAACCAGTTGATAGAGAAATTTGATTTTGAGGTTTTAGCAGGACATGTAGGGTTAGATAAAGAAATCACTGAATATAGCTTAAAACGTCCGAGTGCTGAATTAGCTGGTTATTTGGAGCATTTAACTCCCCAACGGATTCAAGTATACGGGCGGACCGAATTAGGGCTGCTCCAGCAATTCGATGATACTGTTCGTCGTTCCAAACTTGCTTTAGTTATGATTAAAGAAGTACCTTGTGTAATAGTAACTCGGGGTTTAACAATTCCCCTAGAGTTTATCGAATTAGCGAGCGAGCGGAAGATCCCTCTCTTGACAACTCATCGCTCTACGACCCAACTTTTTTATCTGTTAATTCGTTACCTCATAAACCAGTTAGCTCCCAGTAGGGTTGTAAATGGAGTGCTAGTGGATGTCTACGGAGTGGGGGTACTGATTACTGGCGAAAGTGGTATTGGTAAAAGTGAAGCGGCTTTAGAGCTTATAAAGAGTGGACATCTGTTTGTCGCCGGTGACGTTGTGAAAGTTCGCCGGGTTGATGAAGAAAGATTACTGGGCACTGCCCCAAATCGGATGCAGCATCTGCTAGAAGTTCGTGGCTTAGGGGTACTCGATGCTACGACGCTTTTTGGAGCAGGTTCGGTGAGAGATGAAAAGGTAATTGATTTTATTGTTCATTTAGAAGAATGGTAGCAAGATAAGAGTTATGATCGAATAGGAATTGATCCTCCTACTACAAGAGAGATCCTCGGAATTTCCGTTCCTGAGATTACGGTTCCAGTCCGACCGGGGCGTAACATTGCTACGATAATTGAAGTTGCCGTTAAGCAAAATAGAAATGGGAATGCAAAAGGCAAACCGCGTCTTCCTTTTAGGGATATGTGAAGAAATTATTCAAGGTGCGAAATGATGAAAGGGGTGTAACAAAATCAACCAAGTTTTTGTTACACCCCCATGTATTTCAGGTTACATTAAATGCTGAGCTTAATAAAACTACAATACTCTCTTTGCTCCTACATAGGCGGACTTCCAGTAGGGTCCAAAGGTATAGATGGTGACACCTTTAGAGCTGGAGGCATTGATAAATTGACCATTACCAACGTAGATTCCCATGTGATCAACCACTCCATTTTTTGCCAAGGAGAAGAAGACTAAGTCTCCTGATTGTAGATTTCTAAACGAAACAGGAGTTCCTACTTTAAATCGATCCCGTGAAACTCTAGGAAGGCTTATACCATTTTTAGCAAACACGTATTGCACAAAGCCAGAACAGTCAAATCCTGTCGGTGTGGTTCCACCGTATACATAGTTAACTCCGATATATTGTTTGCTAGTAGCAATGATGGCACTCGCTTTCGTTTGCGAAGAGGATTTAGAAGAGGTTATTTTATTATTGGATGCGCTTGTACTGGTTGATTTGCTAGGTGCAACACTACTCGTACTTGTTGATCGAGATGGCTGTTGTGGCTGTACTTTCTTTACTGAAGTTGAGGTACTATTTGTTTTAGCTGGAACAGGTATGGAGTTGGGCACTGTTTTCACAGGACTTGGGACAGTTTGAGTCTCTGTCTTAGGCTCTATTGGCTTCTTGGCCGCTTCTGCCGACACGACAGAAATGGTCTGAATTTCTTGATTGTTCATAGTTGCCTGGATTGCTAGCGGGGCAGCTGTGATAATAGTCACAAAGAAAAACACAGAAATGATTGGGACCAGGATAAGGGACCATTTCTTATTGATTATAGCTTTCAATTTATTCTCATTCCTTTCGTTTTCGTCAACTAGAGATTCCTAATTCCATAATCCTAGGTGCTTGGATTCTGTTTCGAGAGTAGAGTAACCACGAGTTCTCAAAGGGGTTGGTACAAATAGTCTGCTTGGTTTCAATTAAAGTTAGCGGTGAGTATTAGGGTAATCACCAGCGAATGAAGGGTTTAACATACACCCGATTGTGTTGTATGAAGTTGTTTCCTAGTATAACGGATAATTTACAGCTTGTCTTTGGTGGATGTTGGGGTTCATAGAAATTGAGACCAATTAGTCTTTTTGTACAGGAATAGCAGTTAAGTTTTACAGCTATTACCTGTTATAAATAAATAAGTTTAATCGTTTTTGTAAACAATCATTAGTGTACCTAAGAATAGTAACGAGTTATAATGATGCTTAAGATTAGTCAAATAAGGTAAAAAAGGTTAAAGAGGAGATGTGAGTGTGAAAGATCTTATTAAAAAGGGACTGTCCCTTGGTTTAGGTTTAGCGGTGGTAAGTAAGGAACAAATTGAAAAGCTTGTGGATGAGTTAGTTAAAAAGGGGGAGGTTTCTACTGCGGAATCTAAGGATCTCATCAACGAATTGTTTGAGAAAGGGGAAGCAGAGCAGAAACAATTGAATGCCCGAATTCATGAACAATTAGAGAAAGTACTTAAAGAGCTGAATGTTCCTAGCAAAGCTGATTTAGAGCGTTTAGAAAAGCGAATTCAAGAACTGGAAAACAAGTAATCGTATAAGTGAAAATGGCAAGTTATTACTAACAGGGCCTGAATAAATTCAGGCCCTGTTCAGCAATTGGAAGGTATCAAAACAAACGGATTTATCAGTTAGGTCATGAGGTTTAAAGTCATAAGCGAAAGATAGATTTGAAGTGAAGTGCGATAGTCGATTTTGGAGGTTCGACCTTTGAGCCTCGAACCTTGAACATCGAA
Organism: Desulfosporosinus sp.; assembly: GCA_016278585.1. GTDB lineage: Bacteria > Bacillota > Desulfitobacteriia > Desulfitobacteriales > Desulfitobacteriaceae > Desulfosporosinus. The sequence goes on along the minus strand of JADQBO010000366.1, from coordinate 546 downwards.
AAAGGGGACGTTCTAATGATTGGGAAAAAAATACGCCATATCAAGCGATATAGAGATGTTGCTAAAGTCTTAGCTCGCCACGGATTTGGTTTTTTTGTGGAAGAGATGGGGCTTTTACATATGCTTTCTCTGCCGAAACGACTTTTCACGGAAACAGAAGAGGTCGATCCTGTGTCAGTCGGAGAACGGATACGCCTAGTGATTGAAGAACTAGGCCCTACATATATTAAGATTGGGCAGATTGCTAGTACTCGAGGGGATATTATCCCACAAGATATTCTTAGTGAATTGGAAAAACTGCAAGAAAACGTGCCCTCCTTCTCCTTCAAGGAAGTCTCAGTGATTGTTGAAGAGGAGCTAGGTTCCCCTCTTAAGGACATTTTTTCTTCGTTTGATGAAAAAGTGATTGCTGCGGCATCAATTGGTCAAGTACATCGTGCTCAGCTGCGGTCTACAGGAGAGTTAGTTGCTGTTAAGGTGCAGCGCCCTCGGATTAAAGCTATGATAGAAACCGATTTGGAAATCCTCTTGGACTTAGCTACGTTG
>JADQBO010000326.1 GCA_016278585.1 Desulfosporosinus sp. | reverse complement strand
TCCGACACGGGTTCTGAACTTTATGCCTTTGGTAAGGTTTAAAGTTTTGGAATGTTGGTTATCCTTCTAAAGTATTGATTCTTAAGCGATAAGCTGAATTTCAATATTCAAGGAGGTTTTTTTAGTTGTTAGGTAAAGTCAAATGGTTCAGTAAACAAAAAGGTTTTGGATTTATTGAGCAGGAAAATGGGCAAGATATTTTTGTGCATTTTCAATCGGTTATTGGAGATGGATTCCGTACTCTTGAAGAGGGACAAAATGTTGAGTATGATGTCATCCAAGGCCCACGTGGGGAACAGGCTTCTAACGTAATGGTCCGTTAAATTATTAGATCTATGAATTTGCTAAAGAGAGAATCGTTGAATAATATCAGCGATTCTCTCTTTAGCAAATTTAAATAAATATTGATTAAAAAACATTATATTAAAATTAAGCAGGATTTTTTGTGTAAATCGGGAATATTACTATATACCAGCATAGAAGGGGGTTGAATTAATGAACATTATTATTCGTGGTAAACATATCGAACTTACTGACGCACTTAAAGAGTATGTTATGAAACGAGTGGGTAAGTTAGCTAAATACTCAGACGAGTTTATGGACGTTCAGGTAACGTTACTTGTAGAGCGTGATAGACATCGAGTGGAGGTTACAGCCCCACTTAATGGTATGATTTTGCGCGGCGAGGAAGAAACCGAAGATATGTATTCTTCAATCGATTTGGTGGTTGAGAAATTAGAACGCCAAATTGATAAATATCGGACCCGTATTAATAAACGGATGCGTTCAAAGGTCTTAAAGGATCATGATCCTAAGCAGTCAGCTGTAGCAAGTGAAGAACCGAATGAACAAATTGTTCGAAATAAGACATTTTCTGCGAAACCGATGTCTGTTGAAGAAGCAATTATGCAGATGAATTTAGTAGGTCATACGTTCTTTGTGTTTACGAATGCGGAAAGTCAAGAAATGAATGTAGTCTACCTTCGTAACAGTGGGGATTATGGCTTACTCCAACCTCAGACTTAAAAATTAGCTGGTAGCCAAGTAAATCGCGTGGTGTACTTGACTAATCTGATTGCCTTAATAATCAAGCGAAAGGCCCGCACATGCGGGTCTTTCTACATATAGTTAAAGAAGTACAGGATTTTATCAGCTTTTTAGAGGAAAGGTAAACTATTCCATGCTTAAATCCCCAAGCTTAGTTGCAGTCGTATCTTAAGAATGATAAAATTAATGGATTATATAAGGATTAAGAAGGGTGGATATCATGGGGTTTTTGGATTTTTTCGATGATAATGCGCGTGAAATACGAAAGTATCAAAAACGCGTTGCAGTGATTAATAGCTTGGAACCAACGATCCAAGCCTTGGGTGATGACGAATTGCGTGGTAAGACCGCTGAATTTCGAGAACGTTTAGGGAAGGGAGAAACTTTAGATAGTCTGTTGCCGGAGGCTTTTGCTGTTGTTCGTGAAGCCAGCCGCAGGGTGACTAATCTGCGACACTATGATGTACAGTTAATTGGAGGAATGGTGCTCCATGACGGCCGGATAGCAGAGATGCGTACAGGGGAAGGAAAAACCCTAGTAGCTACGTTGCCGGCCTATTTGAACGCATTATCTGGAAAAGGTGTTCACGTCATAACGGTCAATGATTACCTAGCTCGTCGTGATAGTGAATGGATGGGACAAATTCACAAGTTCCTTGGTCTTTCCGTTGGTTTAATAGTCCATGGTTTAAACTATGAGGAACGTCGAAATAGTTATGCCGCAGATATTGCGTATGGGACGAATAATGAATTTGGCTTTGACTACCTTAGGGACAATATGGTAACCAGGCCTGAAGCCTTAGTTCAACGTGAGTTGAATTATGCGATTGTGGACGAAGTGGACTCGATCCTTGTGGATGAGGCACGAACCCCGCTTATTATTTCAGGTGAAGCGGACAAGCCAACCGAGCTATATTTTAGAGTAGCTATGATTATTCCTCGTCTAAAACATGAAGACGATTATAAAGTTATCGAAAAAGAACGTGTTGTGACCCTTACTGAAAAAGGCGTAAGTCGAGTGGAAAGCATGTTGGGGGTGGATAACCTTTACGAGGATATTCATACAGAATTAGCCCATCATGTCAATCAAGCCTTGAAAGCTCAATGCCTCTTTAAAAGGGATCGTGACTATGTGGTTAAAGACGGAGAAGTTATTATCGTCGATGAATTTACTGGACGTTTAATGTTCGGGCGCCGCTACAGTGAAGGGTTGCACCAAGCTATAGAAGCTAAAGAGGGCGTAAAGATTGAAAAAGAATCACAAACATTAGCCACGATTACCTTCCAGAATTACTTTAGAATGTATAAGAAACTTTCAGGTATGACCGGAACGGCTATGACGGAAGAACCGGAGTTTAGAAAAATCTACAAACTTGATGTTGTGGAAATCCCAACCAACAAGCCGATGTTGAGAAAAGATGATTCGGATGTTATTTATCGTACTGAGGAAGGTAAGTTCCTAGCAGTCGTCGAGAGTGTCATTGAACGACATGCTAAAGGACAACCGCTCCTAGTAGGTACGGTTTCAGTTGAGAAATCTGAACATTTAAGTAACCTATTAGGCAGACGCGGAGTTCCCCATCAAGTTCTCAATGCTAAATTCCATGAAAAAGAAGCTCAAATTGTTGCCCAAGCTGGCCAGAGCGGGATGGTTACAATTGCTACAAACATGGCAGGTCGAGGAACAGATATCATTCTAGGTGATGGTGTATCCAGCCTAGGCGGACTGCATATTATTGGGACAGAACGTCATGAGTCCAGACGAATTGATAACCAGTTACGAGGACGGGCAGGGCGTCAAGGTGACCCTGGCTCAACCCAATTCTTTATTTCGTTAGAAGACGATCTAATGCGTTTATTCGGTGCGGATAATATTATGGGCATCATGGATAAATTAGGAATGGATGACTCTATACCTATTACCTCGAAAATGATTTCTCGTTCAATTGAAACTGCCCAACGCCGTGTAGAAAACCGCAACTTTGATATTCGTAAACATGTTCTTGATTATGATGATGTTATGAATCAACAACGTGAGGTTATTTATGCTCAGCGTCGTGCAGTCCTTATGGGAGAAAATCTCCACGATAACATCATGGATATGTTGGGAAAAGCGGTTGCTGACAGTATTAGTATGTTTAGTGGAGAAAGTGCTTTTCCCGAAGAGTGGGATTTATCAAGCTTAGTAGATTATGTCGAAAACTTCTTTCTGCCTGGAATCCGTCTATCACCCGAACAGTTAGCAGACCTTTCAGCGGAAGAGATTGAAGAATTGTTGCTTGATAAGGCTAAAGAACTATACAAACATCGTGAGGAACTCTTTGGTGCTGACCTAATGCGAGAAGTTGAGCGTGCTGTGATGCTTCAAATTGTTGATAATAAATGGATGGATCATCTTGATGCCATGGATATGTTGCGAGAGGGGATCGGGTTACGTGCCTATGGTCAGAAAAATCCCCTCGTAGAATACAAGCGTGAAGGGTATGAAATGTTCCAAGGGATGATTGATTCGATTCAGGAGGACATTGTCCGTTATGTTATGCGGGTAACGCCTCAGGTTCGAGAAGAAGTCCCTGAGCAGCCTCGTAACGTGACTGAGAACCGCTATGAAGGTGAACCCAGCAAACCAGTTCACACGGGGGATCAAATCGGGCGCAATGACCTTTGCACGTGTGGAAGTGGATTAAAATATAAGAAGTGTTGTGGGGCCAAGAAAAAGTAACACCTAGGTATAATTGCGTATGGAATAAGCCAGTGGTTATTTTAGAAAGCCAATAGATTTTGAAAGGGTGAATAGAGTGCTTTCTGATTGGAAAAAGGAACTAGAAACGTTAACACTGTCTTTGGCAGATTTGAGGGTTTCACTTTGACGTTGCTCAGAGTATAGAAAAGATTAGTGCTTTAGAAGCAGAATTCAATAGGCCCGATTTGTGGGATGATCCAGTCAATGCTCAGAAGATCATGCAGGAGTTAGCCTTGTATCAAGGCAAAGTTAAAGTGTATGAAGAGCTGGATCGAGACCTTGAAGAGACTGCGACTCTCTGGCAGTTAGCCACCGAAGAAGATGACGTGAGTTTTGAAGCCGAGATTGAGCAGGGGATAAAGGCGCTTCACCAACGGTTTGAGGCTTTGGAATTGGAATTGCTGCTTTCTGGGCAGTATGACCGGAACAATGCTATCTTGACTCTCCATGCCGGAGCCGGGGGAACAGAAGCCCAAGATTGGGTACAAATGCTCTATCGGCTTTATATTCGTTGGGGAGAGCGTCATGGATATAAGGTGGAGACCCTTGATTTTTTAGTGGGAGAGGAAGCCGGCATAAAAAGCGCAACTCTGTCTTTCAGCGGGGAAAATGCGTACGGATACGCTAAATCTGAAAAAGGGGTGCATCGATTAGTGCGAATCTCGCCCTTTGATGCATCAGGGCGTCGTCATACGTCATTTGCCTCCGTGGATGTAATACCGGAAGTCGCTGAGGATAACCAGGAGATAGCGATTGATCCTGAAGACTTAAGAATCGATACTTACCGTTCCGGCGGGGCAGGCGGACAGCACGTCAACAAAACCGATTCTGCTATTAGGATTACACACCTACCATCTGGGGTTGTCGTTCAGTGTCAGAGCGAACGTTCACAAACCCAAAATAAACTTGCCGCTATGCGGGTTTTGCAGGCTAAATTGTTAGAGCTTAAGCGAAAAGAGCAAGAAGCTGAGATTTCTGAAATCCGAGGCGTGCAACAAGAAATTGCTTGGGGAAGCCAAATACGTTCTTATGTATTCCATCCCTATAGCTTAGTCAAAGACCACCGTACTAATGTGGAAACCGGAAATGTTTCAGCAGTGATGGATGGGGAAATTGATGCATTCATTGCCGCGTTTCTCCAGAAGACAAAAGCTGTGAAGTAAACTCGATCAACTAAGCTTGAACACTAAAACGGAACAATTGCAAGAACTTTCGAAGATGTTTCTAGGAGGGAATCACGTGACCACAATTGAACTAAAGCGAGTAGCCAATGTTATTCGTCAAGACATTGTCTCTATGCTTGTAACTGCAAAATCTGGGCATCCCGGTGGAAGTTTATCCGCTGCTGATATCGTGGCAACGTTATTCTACAACGAAATGCGAATCAATCCCAAGGATCCGAGTTGGGCGGAGCGAGACCGCTTTGTCCTTTCTAAAGGGCATGCAGCCCCTGTGCTTTATTCCGCCCTCGCGGAGAAGGGTTATTTTCCAAAGGAAGAGCTGCAAGGACTTCGCCAGACGGGCCATATGTTACAAGGACATCCCGACATGAAAAAGACTCCGGGAGTGGACATGTCGACAGGTTCCTTAGGGCAAGGGCTTTCGGCGGCCAATGGAATGGCCTTGGCAGGTAAGCTGGACGGTAAAGATTACCGTGTGTATGCTTTATTGGGTGATGGTGAGATGGCTGAGGGGCAAGTTTGGGAAGCCGCAATGGCCTCAGCCCATTACAAACTCGATAATGTAACCGCTATTTTAGATGTTAATGGATTACAAATTGATGGAGCCACGGAGAATGTCATGTGTTCAGCTCCTCTAACAGAGAAATGGCGTTCGTTTTGTTGGCATGTCATTGAAGTCGATGGACATGATATAGATGCTTTGCTTTCAGCCTTTGCTGAGGCAAAGACGGTCAAAGGAAAGCCAACCATAATCATTGCCAAAACAGTGAAAGGTAAAGGAGTTTCCTTTATGGAAAACGAAGCTGGTTGGCATGGGAATGCGCCATCAGTTGAACAAGGCGAACAAGCTTTAAAAGAATTAAGGGAGGAGGCGGCGAACCTTGGCTGATAAACAAGCGACACGTGAAGCCTATGGTAAGGCTCTCCTGGTTTTAGGGGCTGAAAATCCTAATGTGGTTGTATTAGATGCAGACTTATCAAAGTCCACCAAGACTGCTGACTTTGGCAAAAAATATCCGGAGCGTTTCTTTAATATGGGGATTGCTGAGGCAAATCTTCTAGGAACGGCTGCTGGTCTAGCAGCAGCAGGCAAAATTCCGTTTGCCAGTACCTTCGCAATTTTTGCAGTTGGACGAGCCTTTGAGCAAATCCGCAACTCGATTGCTTATCCCAAGCTTAATGTAAAAATTGCAGCGACACATTCTGGCATTACAGTTGGGGAGGACGGCGGATCCCATCAGGCCATCGAAGACGTAGCGATCATGCGCGCCGTTCCCAACATGGTTGTTTTAGTCCCTGCAGATGGGGAGGAAACTCGCCAAGTGATTTTAGCAGCTGCTAAATACTATGGTCCTGTATATATTCGAATGGGCCGTTTAGATGTTCCACTGCTTTTTGGAAACGATTATTCCTTTGAGATTGGGAAGGCCAATGTCCTTAAAGAAGGAACAGATGTGACCATCATGGCTAACGGTGTTATGGTTTCTATGGCTCTGGACGCAGCGAATGAACTAGCTGCTGAGGGGATTAACGTGAGCGTCGTGAATGTGGCTTCTGTTAAGCCGCTCGATGAAGAGACGATCGTCAGGATTGCGAAAAAGACTAAAGCCGTTGTGACGGCAGAGGAACATAACATCATCGGTGGTTTAGGAAGTGCAATCTCAGAGGTTCTAAGCGAAAGGCAGCCAACCCCTATCGTTCGCGTCGGACTTAAAGATACCTTTGGAGAATCCGGCAAGCCCCATGAGCTACTCGAAAAATACGGTTTAACTAAAGCAGCTTTAGTTCAGGCAGTCCATGAGGTGCTGGCTAAAAAGCAGAGGTAACCGTCTTAACCTAGTATATATGGGATGAGTTATAAGGGCCCTAGCATTCATAGAGAATGTTGGGCCCTTATTTTGATTACACAAAACATAAAGAATCTTTGGCTATAGAAACAGGAAATCCACGGCTGGTGTCGAATAAAATAAGAGTTATGGAGAAAAAGGGCGTGGCGTATCAAATCAAGGAGGACAGTATGATTCAGTTGACAAATGTGTCCAAGATTTATCTTAACGGTGCCAGAGCCCTTGTCGATGTTAATCTAAAAATTGGCAAAGGGAACTTTGTTTTTCTGGTGGGCCCTAGTGGAGCCGGTAAATCGACATTAATTAAGTTATTATATCGTGAAGAGACTCCAACAAGAGGGCAAGTTCAGATTAATGGCAAAAATTTAGTGCGAATGAAAAATTGGGAAGTACCTTATTTAAGGCGCAACATTGGAGTGATTTTTCAGGATTTTAAGCTGTTACCCAATAAAACAGTTTTTGAAAATGTTGCTTTTGCACTTGAGGTGATCGGGGTAGCTAAGCGTGAGGTCAAAAATCGTACCCTGGCAACCTTAGAACTTGTTGGACTTAAGTCTAAAGCGGCGGCTTATCCCAATGAACTATCGGGTGGAGAACAACAAAGGGTTTGCGTAGCAAGAGCCATTATTAATAATCCGGCACTGTTAGTAGCAGATGAACCCACCGGAAACCTTGACCCAGATACGGCTTGGGATATTATGGATTTACTTTACAATATCAATAAGCGAGGCACGACAGTTGTGATGGCCACTCATGCCAGAGCGATTGTGAATAAAATGCAAAAACGTGTCATTGCCATAGAGAATGGTCGAGTTGCCCGCGATGAAGAAAAGGGAGGATACGGCTATGATGCTTAATTCCTCTGGCTATATTCTCCGCGAGACGGTTAACTCTGTGAGACGCAATCCCTGGCTTAGTTTGGCCTCCGTCATAACCGTTATGGTCTCGTTGGTGATCCTGGGTTACTCGGTTTTTTTCTTAGCTAACGCCTCAAATATGGCTAAATCCTTCGAATCTGAGTTGGAGATTGCTACGTTTGTGCAAATCAACGCAACCTCATCAGAAGTACAGGCCATACAACGACAGATCCAAGAGATGCCGGGAGTGGAGTCGGTGGTCTTGGTCACAAAGGAGAAAGCCCTAGAGGATTTTGGTACTACAATGGGGGGAACACAAAGTGATTTATTGGCTGATCTAGGGGGAACCAACCCTTTTCCAGATAAGCTGACGGTCAAGGCAACAGATCCTCAGAACGTTGTAGCCTTGGCAGACTCTGTGGCAGCACTTTCTGGGGTAGAAAGAGTGCGTTATGGACAGGGCTTTGTAGACCAACTTCTGAAATTTACACAATGGTTGAGATGGATTGGCTTTGCTGTAGTTGGGGTCTTTGGTATTGCAGCAATTGTACTTATTTCCATTAACGTTAAAATGAATGTTTTTTCCCGCCGGCAGGAAATTCAGATTATGAAATTAGTTGGAGCAAGCAATGGTTTTATTCGTTGGCCTTTTCTTATCGAAGGGTTGGTCTTAGGTCTTATTGGGGGACTGTTGGCCGCCATCATTGTCGGACTGGGCTACAATTGGATAACAATGTATGTGCAATCATCCTTAACCTTCTTGCCCGTTGTTCAAAATGATGTCCTCTTTCGTCAGGTTTCTGTTGGGCTATTAATTGCAGGAATGGCAATGGGTGCGTTAGGTAGTGGGGTTTCTTTACAGAAGTTTTTGCGCGCTAAGGGAGGAAGATGAAGTTTCAGTTAAGAACGGAGGGGTCGTTTGTTCGGCAAGAAAGTCATATTAACTGTGCTGGTTAGTGTTCTTTTGCTTGGGATGTCGGCATTGCCTGCCCGGGCTGATCAATTAGGAGATAACATTCAACAGCAGAAACAGATTCAAAATAAGGAAGATCAAGCTCGGGGGCAGCTAAAAAAATTAACCTATACGGCAGAGATTATGAAGCGCGAACTGGCCCAATTAGAAACCCAAGTCGCCGAGGCGCAGGCGGCTTTGAATCAGAAGAAGGTTGCCTATATGCAAGCACAAAAACAAGTCACCTCAGCGCAACAAGAACTGGATCAAAAGCAAAGGGAGCTTAACGACCGTCGAGTAGCTCTAGGGAAACGGGCACGAGGTATTTATGAGAGTGGTCAGATTAGCTACTTGGAATTGCTTTTCCAGTCTTCAGACCTTAGCGACTTTATAGCGAGAATGGAGTATTTTTCAAAGCTGGTGGATAATGATCGCCAGCTCCTAACGGATATTGAGTCTAAAAAAGAACAAATTGCTAAAAAGGCCCGTGAATTACAAATTAAACGGGACCAGGCGGCAGAGATTCAAAAACAGGCCTTTTTAATTAGCGCCGATCTCGATCATAAAAAAATTCAACAACGCGGTGCTGTAGATCAGAGTCTGAAGGCCCAACAAGCTGCTTTTGATGAGGTTGAACGATTGGAAGCAGAGTCAAAGGCTTTGACGGAGAAGATTCGCAAATTACAGGCGGCACAGTCAGGAAATACGACGAAAGGGAGCTCGAGTGGAACCGTTTCCACTTGGCCAGTACCAGGCTATTACCAGATTACCAGCCCCTTCGGCTGGCGCACCCATCCCATTAGAAAAAAACGCAGTATGCATACCGGAACTGATATTGCCGCTCCCATGGGGGCTAAACTCCATGCAGCAGGAGCAGGGGTTGTTATCATGGCTGGTTGGAATACAGCCTATGGAAATATGACAATAATTGACCATGGCGGTGGGATATCCACCCTTTATGGTCATCAATCACGTTTAGATGTCAGTGAAGGACAATCTGTGGAGGCTAATCAAGTCATCGGGGCTGTTGGATCAACAGGATGGAGTACAGGTGCACACTTGCATTTTGAGGTTCGGGTAGGAGGTAATCCTACAGATCCTTTGCAGTATTTTCCGAACTAAATGGATAAGCAGTATTTCTACGTATAAATAAGCATATAATAGAGCAAGAAAACTTGGCGACAAGGACACTCGGCCATCCAGGCCGAGTTGCATTTATGCGCATCCAGGCCTCGTATAAGATGTTTGAGGTCAGAGTATCGCCAAGCTGGTTAATGCCGTGAAAGGAAGGGGTTTACAGGATTGCAAGAGTGGAACATGAAACGAATAGCCAAACACGTTGGAGTCATATTCTTAGTTTTTTCTGTATTAGTGACCACATTAGTAAGTGGAGTTGTGATTGCTAACGTTAATAACGTGGGGCGGCTAGTCCATGTTGTGCAACTTATCCGCTACGATTATTTAGAAAATGTGACGACAGATCAACTAGTAGAAGGCGCAACGAAAGGCGTTGTAGAAAGTTTAGGTGACCCATATTCGACATACATGAATGCCCAGGAGAACCAAGAGCTGTTTCAAATACTGGAAGGAAAATTTGGTGGGATAGGGATCGTCCTGAGTCTCAAGGATCCGACGAAGCTCGTTGTACTGCGCCCGATCAAGAATTCACCAGCCAGCAAAGCCGGAATTCAGTCAGGTGATGTAGTCAGTAAGATCAACGATACACCTACTGCAGGCATGGAGCAGGATAAAGCGGTAGGCTTAATGCGGGGAGAGCCCGGAACGAAAGTAAACTTGGCTCTATACAGAGAAAGCACGAATAAAACGTTCACGGTTAGTATAACGAGAGAAAATATCACAGTTCCAACCGTTGATGGGAAAGCATTACCTGGGAATCCTGACATAGCCTATATCAGTATTACTCAATTTGGCTCAGATACTGGAAATGAGCTTAAAGAGACTTTTAGCACCATGAATATTAAGAATTTCAAAGGACTTATCTTGGATATGAGGTATAACCATGGCGGCGAGCTCAATGCCGCTGTACAAGTGGCTAGTAATTTCATCCCTGAGGGCCCAGTTGTGTACATTGTAGATAAACAAGGGAACATAGATACCAAGATGACAGATGGTACATATTTGGGGCTACCAATGGTTGTACTTGTCAACGAAGAGAGCGCTTCAGCTGCGGAAATCGTAGCAGGAGCAATTAAGGACAAGGGAACTGCGAACCTTGTGGGAGTTCAAACGTTTGGAAAGGGAATAGTACAAACGATTTTCCCTTTAGATGGAGGAACGAGTGTTAAATTAACCACTGCCAAATATTTAACGCCGAATAAGTTAGATATTCATAAAAAAGGAATTGAACCAGACATTAAGGTCGAGCTACCCAAAGGGCAGCAACCTACCATTACTCCGATCGACACGAATTTTGATCCTCAACTTCAAAAAGCTCTTCAAACCCTTAAAGGGAAACTAAAATAAAGAGTTAATTTATAAAAGACACGCTTCATAAAACGAGAGCGTGTCTTTTAATTTGCGGTAGGCCCCTAATTCCTTTAAGTTGAGTTTCAAATAATCCTGGCTTTGATGGGATAGAGTCCTTCCTTCAGTGCGAAGTATTCAAATAGGTGGCTTGGTGAACCTCTGTAGAAAGGCTTTTCGACGCCGGGAGTCTTGATGGTCAGCTTAAGTGAACTGGATTATTGAGGGTTGTAGTTTGAATATCGCACCTCGATTTTGTGGCCGTTGTAAGCCTTGATGCATAAACTACGCTGATCATAAAAAACGACGGGGGTAACCAGCATGAGGAATAAGACGGGAGTGCGACATTACTTTGCCGAAGGACTAACCACTAGGGGCTACATATCTCTATTACCAAATATGATGCCCAGCTGGCAACGAGCTTATGTCTTATTAGGAGGTCCTGGAACAGGTAAGTCGACCTTAATTAAGGTTATAGGCCTGGAATTATTGGATCGAGGGTATGATATTGATTTTTTACGTTCTGTGCGGGATCCTGATTCGATGGCAGGTTTTATCATGCCTCGTATGGGGCTGGCCATGTTAGATGCCCTGGAGGTTTCTCCACTTCGTTGGCGTGCCCCAGGGGTTGTTGAGAAATTTATTGACTTCAATAAAATTTGTAATGAAATTAAGCTAGAGAAACAGCGGTCCTCGATAATAGAGATTGAAAGTCGACTTCAAGAATTACAAATGGCCATAGAAGAAGATTTGGCTTCAGAATTAATGTCGTTGATTGAGGCTCGTACCACAAAGCAGCCTATGGAAAAAGGTAATATTCCTTGGATACTTAGGAACTCAGCCAAGTTGAAAGTTAAGAAAGAGTTCACGGGTCCTTGGCCATTGGCTGAAAATGCTCTAAAGCTACTTCAAAAAAGCGTTATAAGCCCGTTTTTTTTACACGGCTTAACCACGGAAGGCTGGCTAAATCTAGCGCCCCATTTTCTAACAGACTTCGATCAGATTCGGTTGGAGGGGGATGAAACTCTAGATGCGTTGGATTGGGTTCTACGCGAAGCCCAGCAATTGGGACAATTAATTGAGATCGTCTTGCACCCTCTCAATCCAGATGAAGTGATCGGGATAGTTTTCCCTGAACGACATTTGGCGATCTGGCAAGGGAATCCAGAAAACTTGAAGGATCAGGGATTAGAACGACCTCTGGGTGCAACCTTAAAAGAGACCTTAGAGTCTTGGCAAACGAATAGGACTCAGCTAAAGGGGATTTATATGGATGCTGTGAACTTTGATCAAGTTGACAGCTATCGGGAAACCGTACTCAACCAGATTCTGTGTGATTTACATATTAAGAGCTAATAGTTGGCTTAAGCCTCTCAACTAAATAGGGTGGGATCCACCAAGAATTCTCCTAGGTCTGCCATCAAATGTTCGAGATCGGACTCTTTGAGGGATAACTGAGCGAGGGCCTCTTGGTGTATGGGATTTAATAAACTGTCCACCCCGCCGCCAACTCCAAGCAGATTGGCGAGCCCATTGGCAACATGAATTATGTTGGCTAGTTCAGGATAACTAGGCGCTTTTGAAGGAGCATGATGGTAGGAAATTGCTGAGACGAGATCCTCCGGTAGAAACCAGGTTCTGGCTAAGAAGCCGCCGACAGTTGCGTGGTTATAGCCTATAACTTTTTCCTCGAGTTCAACATAGGAGAGCTTTGCTTCTTTTACCTTCTCAACCAGAAAAGAACCCACTTCCTGGACATAAATAGAGATAACTAGTTTTCCAATATCATGAAGTAAGCCTGCAGTAAAGGCAACATCTCCATAAGGAAGTTTTCGATATTGACACAGACGTTTAGCGGTCATGGCGGTAAGCAGGGAATGTTTCCAAAGGCCCTCTTGTTCAATTTCGTAACCTAAAAGAGTGGTCTTAAGTAAAGGAGCAACCGCAGAAGCCATCGCTAACCCTTGTGTCACCTGAAAACCAAGCATAACGATAGCTTCCTGAAGTGACGAGATTCTCCTCGCATACCCATAATAAGCTGAATTGGCTTGGCGGAGGATACCTGCTGTGAGTGAGGGA
>JADQBO010000362.1 GCA_016278585.1 Desulfosporosinus sp. | reverse complement strand
ACCAATAGTAGAGACTGTTTCTTCCTCTAAGTGGATTTTCAGCATTTCAGAAACTTCTTCCATCAACACACGTCCATTAAGCACATATTCATTTTCAGTCACTTTTTGAATAGACGGTTGTTCTAACTCAAATTCATCATAGATTTCTCCGACTAATTCTTCTAACATATCCTCAATCGTAACCAGCCCTGCTGATCCTCCGAATTCGTCCACAACGACGGCCATATGGGTATGTTGACTTCGCATTTTCTGGACTAGATGAGAAATTGGCATTCCCTCTGGAACGGCAAGGACATCCCGTCTAATCAGAGTAATATCCTTTTCACCCGACTGTTCCTTCAGCCGGAGTATGTCACGCATATGGACTAAGCCAAGAACATTGTCTTTGTCATCATCACATAGCAAATACCGAGTATGCCCATGCTCTTTTACAACTTCGAGTATCTCCTCAAACGTATCCTGTATGAAGATGCACACCATATCTTGCCGTGGTACCATCACTTCACTAGCGTTACGATCTGAAAATTCAAAGACGTTATCTAACAATTTACCTTCTAGTTTATCTAAATATCCGTGCCTTTGACTGGCATCGACTAACATTCGTAATTCTTCTTCACTATGTGATAAATCAGCCTCATTCGCTGGTTCAATTCTCCAAATACGCAACACAAGGTTAGCTAAACTATTAAGCATCCGAATAATGGGATAACAGATCCAGTAAAATCCTTTTAAAAAACCAGCAGTAGCAAGGGCAGTACGCTCTGATCTTTGAATTGCTAAGGATTTAGGAACGAGTTCACCCAAAACAATGTGTAATAATGTAATGATTGAAAAAGCTATTACCAAAGAAATTGTATGAGTATAAATCGCGTTCCAACCAGCAATCCCTATAAACAACGGTTCAATCAAGGTCGCGATCGCTGGTTCACCAATCCAACCTAAGCCCAATGAAGCAAGGGTTATACCAAGCTGACAGGCAGAAAGGTATGCATCAAGTTGAGAGGTGACATCCAAGGCATTTTGTGCTCTTGGAGAGCCATTATCCGCAAGTTCTGCCAAACGCGTTTTTCGTACTTTTACTAAAGAAAACTCAGCAGCCACAAATAGTCCATTTAACCCTACTAGTAAGAATGCAATTAAGATCATTATGACACTCCAAAGCAGACCGTCGATGATTATTATCCTCCTTTTATTTTCCGAAACACCAGGGGTTATTTTATGATTTAATTATTGTACATATATTAGGTAACAATTATACACTTTTGAACGGATAGGATCGTCTAACTCTGGTCCGCATGTCAAACCGCTGCATGTACGTCTGATACATCCTCGGCTTTAGTTTCGAGTATCTTTCTTTTAACCATAACCTTGGTTATTCTGAATCCAATAACCTCTATAACTTCAAAATAGAAACCATCAAAGTAAACAACATCCCCTTTGACAGGTTTTCTTCCTAACCTAGAAAAAACATATCCACCAATTGTAGAGACTGTTTCTTCCTCCAGTTGAATTTCTAGCATTTCAGAAACTTCTTCCATAAGAACCCGTCCATTAAGCACATATTCATTTTCGGCTATTTTTTGAATAGGAGGTTGTTCCGACTCAAATTCATCGTAAATTTCACCGACTAATTCTTCCAGCATATCTTCTAGGGTAACCAACCCAGCCGATCCACCGAATTCATCGACCACGACAGCCATATGGGTTCTTTGACTACGCATTCTCTGGACGAGGTGAGAAATTGGCATACCCTCAGGAACAGCAAGGATATCTCGTTTTATCTGAATTATATCCTTTTTACCCGATTGCTCCTGCAACCTAAAGATATCTCGCATATGGACTAAGCCAAGTACGTGATCTTTATCATCATCACAAAGCAGATAACGCGTATGCCCATGCTCTTTTAGAGCTTCGAGGATTTCCTCAAAGGTGTCTTGTATAAAAATACACACCATATCTTGCCGAGGAATCATAACTTCGCTAGCGATTCGATCTGAAAATTCAAAAACGTTGTCTAAGAGTTTACCTTCTAATTTATCCAAATAGCCATGCTTCTGACTGGCATCAACTAACATTCTTAGTTCTTCTTCACTATGTGATAAATCAGCCTCATTGGCAGGTTCTATTCCCCAAATACGCAATACAAGGTTGGCTAAGCTATTAAGTGCCCAAATAATGGGGTAGCAGATCCAGTAAAAGCCTTTTATGAAGCCAGCCATGGCAAGTGCAGTACTTTCCGACTTTTGAATTGCTAATGACTTAGGAACAAGCTCACCCAAGACAATGTGTAATAAGGAGATGATTGTAAAGGCTATTGCAAAAGAAATTGCATGGGTATAGATTGGGCTCCAACTACCTATCCCAGCAAACAACGGTTCAATAAGGACCGCAATCGCGGGTTCACCAATCCAACCTAAACCTAATGAAGCAAGGGTAATCCCGAGTTGACAGGCCGAAAGGTAGGCATCGAGTTGTGAAGTGACATCTAGTGCACTTTGTGCCCTTCGCGAACCATTCTCAGCGAGTTCTGCCAAACGCGTCTTACGTACTTTGACCATTGCAAATTCAGCCGCTACGAAAATACCGTTTAGCCCGACCAACAACAAAGCAAATAAAACCATTATGCTACTCCAGAGCAGACCGTCTATGATTTTTCTCCTCCTTTTAATATCTAAAAACCTTATTCTTGTCTGTATTATCGTTATTCGTACTTATGCTAGGAAATAATTATACATCACTATTAACACTTATATCAAAGGTATTTCTTTTCCCCTTTAAAACCCTTAGAACCGTTTCATCTTCTTCAGTTCCAATAATATGCTTCATCATATACTCAAAACCTGAGGTCGGATTTGGTATTGACTTCGTTTGTTCGTGGTCTGTCAAAATTGCAGTACTCTCATCAGGATCAAGGACGTTTGTTTGAGCAAATAAATCGTCTAAAGAAAACATTTCTGTCTCTTTAACCTCATTCTCCAACACTTCGACTTGAATTTCCTCATGATAATCCCTGTCCTTCAGGACCTCAATTGTATCTTCTGGCACCCTATCAAACTCCTGCATTAGGAACTCTTCTATCTTAGTTCCTAATAGAATCTGTCTCAAAGCCCCTTTGATAAAGGAACTTCTCTTCTCGGGCTCAATTTGTTGTAGTGCTAGCCAAAGATCCGATTCTGATTCATCAAAATATAGCGGAATAAATAAGGGTTGGGAAGTTATCATGCCGGTGTGTTCGATTTCTTAGTAATATTGTTGACCAGAGTGGCCGCCATAATGCGAAATCCCGTAGCATTGCCAAACTGTGGATCATCAATTAAAGATTTATTCTCCATTTGAATGTGCTCATAAACCATTTCTCCAACTTTTCCAGCTACAAGAACCGTGTGTAATTTGCCCAGCATGGGTTTTAAAGCCTTTTTTACCTCGCGAGTGATATCCGTCCCCAACTGAGTCAGCATGCTCTTCATAATCGGATTAAGGTTGATCGTCCCATTATTCCAGGGATACAATCCGCCATTAACTCGGAAAATTTTATCTAGTTCTTTATCATCCGTTTCAATCGGATTTACATGATTACTCGTTAATTCTTTGAGTTTTTCAGCCACTCCGATATAAGCCCACTTTAACCCTTTTTCGATACTAAATGAGTTTGGTGGATCAAGCATGACACCATCATAAAATGTAGCAATATCTGTCGTCCGGAAACCAGGATCTATGACCACGACATATCCACTAAACAGCTTAGCACTGGTGGGAATTCCATATTCATTAAGCGTTTCCTTAATGAAGACACCATAACTTTGTGGTAATACTCGAGAACGCAGTATATTAAGTTGGCGGGTTATTCCCTCCAAGGGGCCAGATCGAAATACAACTGAAAAAGATCCCTTTAATTCAGTTTCATATTTATCCTTTAAATTAGCGTAATATTTAACGGGTACGCCCGATCCAAGATATACATTCGCTTTAGGGCTCTGTTGAGCGAGGGCTAAGGCAACCACTAGTAAAGCAGTGGCTTCTTCATCTGAGGACTTGTCTTCATCCCAACAATAATGAGCTTCGTTGGGATTTAAGCTCTCAGCCAAGCTCCCCATGAAATAATGTTTCTCTACGCCTGTGGAATTATTTTTAACAATGACATCCAGAGATGCAATCTGGGTTTCTAACTCCGAGCCCTTATTGATTAGAGTATTTCCTAGGGTAGAGAAAATACGTTCATTCCCCTTACAAATTACAGCAGGAAATAATACCTTTGTATCTCCTGAGTCCAGTTTTATCGCTCCGAATCCAGGATCTGCTCCGGCTACAAGAATATCATTCTCAAACACACACGTTCCTCCTATTCTAGTCTCATAAAATGGCTATTTACTAAATGCTAATACCTACCATTATATACGAAGGAGACACGCTTGTAAAAATGTCTTTGTTAATCAATTACGAAATATTCCTTGAGATTTAAAAATAGATGTGCTATTCTAAAAGAAAAATAGTTTTATTTTAGGTGCCCTTTGGGGAGAATAGGGAAGTTCGGTTTAAACCGACGCGGACCCACCACTGTAGTCGAGGAGTTTCGTCAACCACTGGTTCTATGCTGGGAAGGTGACGAGTAAGCAATGATTCGATAGCCAGGAGACCTGCCTAAGATGTTTACGTCTTTCCACTTGTGGAGAGCGTCGGTGATGACGGTAAAGTCCCGACCACAGATTTTTTTGTGGTCGGGACTTTTCTATATAAGTTACGATAATATTGAGGAGGAAATTACATGAAAAACTTAACTGAGGAACAACTCTATGCTCAACTTCAAACCCTGACAACCAACATCTTAGATCTTGACGAGGAAGCCATATCCCAGATTCAAGTGCGCTTAGATTCTCTAACAAAACCCCAGGGCAGCCTAGGTCAATTAGAACATTTAGCCAAGCAGCTCGGCGGAATCCAGCGTACCTCCAACCCTAAAATTCAGAAGAAAGTCGTCCTGTTAATGGCAGGAGATCATGGAGTCGTCGAAGAAGGGGTAAGTGCCTTTCCTCAGGAAGTAACTCCTCAAATGGTGTATAATATTATAAGTGGTGGTGCAGCCATTAATGTCCTCGCTCGCCAAGCCGGTGCTGAAGTTGTTTGTACGGACGTCGGGGTTGCCTTCCCTTTAGAAGGAAACATTATTCATAAACGGGTTGCGGATGGAACCCGGAATATGGCCAAAGGCCCGGCTATGTCCCGTCATGAAGCTTTGCAAGCCCTTCTAGTCGGGGCAGAAGTTGCAGAGGAAAAGATTCGGGCAGGCTATAACCTCTTGGCTACTGGGGACCTTGGAATTGGCAATACTACCCCTAGCTCGGCGATAGTCGCCCTCTATACAAAGTCACCCCTTGAGGAGGTTGTCGGACGAGGAACTGGGATAGATGATGCCGGCTTGGCTAAAAAACGCCAAGCTATTCAAGACGCTTTTAATATCAATCAACCTAATATACACGATCCTCTAGATGTTCTAAGCAAAGTAGGCGGATTAGAAATTGCGGCGATTGCTGGTTCAATCCTCCAAGCAGCTGCCAGCCGTGTTCCCATAGTTATCGATGGGTTTATTTCGACTGCCGGTGCACTTATAGCCGCCAAAATCGCTCCGAAGAGCATTGCCTTTATGATTCCCTCTCACGGCTCAGTCGAACCTGGACACCGTAAAGCATTAGCCAGCCTGGGCCTTGATCCAGTACTTAACTTAAATATGAGACTTGGAGAAGGAACAGGAGCCGCGATCACCTTTTATATTGTTGAATCTGCTCTTCATATTCTTCAAGAAATGTCCACCTTTGCTGATGCAGGAGTCAGTGAGAAATCTCAATAAACAGGGAGTCGATAAACTTTATGTCTCGATTTACACTCGTTACAGGCGGTGCCAGGAGCGGCAAAAGTACTTTTGCTGAACTTCTGGCCGCTCAGCCTAAGCTTCCGGTCATCTACATTGCTACCGCCCAAATTTGGGACGGGGAAATGGCCTTACGTGTCAAAAAACATCAGGAACAGCGTCCTTCATCTTGGCGGCTCATCGAAGAACCCTCGAACGTTCGGGATATCTTAATTCAACTTAAAGATGAGGACGGAGTCATCCTCCTTGATTGTGTTACACTCTGGCTTACTAATCTTCTCCTAGCAGGACAAGCTAAACAGTCGGATCAAACAGAACAAGCACCTTACACTCCTGAAAACCACCCTCCTATTTACACCCCTGTTGAAACTGAAATATTGACGATGGTTCAAGACGTCGCTCGACTTGCTCAAGAGATTAGACCCCAGGTCATCTTTGTCAGCAACGAAGTGGGGCAAGGTATAGTTCCTGAAAACCCCTTGGCCCGAGCCTACCGAGATTTGGCTGGACGAAGTAATCAAATCTTGGCTCGACATGCTGATCATGTGTATATGGTTGTAGCAGGTTTACCCATAGATATAAAATCTTCTGGTGAGAAGTTACTTGCTTCTCTACTCAAGGAGTGACTTGAAATGCGTGGGTTTCTCATTGCCCTTACTTTCTTCACTCGAATACCGTTGCCTGTCCCTAAAGACATCACAACAGAAGAGTTTACACAAAGTTATCGGTTTTATCCCCTCGTAGGTCTAGTCATAGGCCTACTCCTTTGGCTTTTGGCCAAAGCCCTTATCCCTTATTATCCCCCTCTAGTTCTAGGTGCTCTCCTGTTGGGAGCTGAGTTAATGCTCACTGGGGGAATCCATCTTGATGGCTTTATGGATAGTATGGATGGTTTATTGTCCGCTCGTAGCCCCGAACGAATTTTGGAAATTATGAAGGACAGCCGGGTTGGAGCCCATGCCTCCATGGCTCTAGTAGGCTTACTTCTCCTGAAATTCGCTTTACTGGCTAGCCTAACCCCTTCTACGTTAGCTATTCTTATCGTAATGCCCATGCTCTCGCGCTGGGTCTTTCAGATTGGGGTTATTGGCTTTCCCTATGCCCGTTCCCAAGGGCTCGGAAAAGGATTTCATGAAGTATCCCACTGGCTAACGTTTCTTCTTAGTGGTGGGGTTATTTGTAGTATTTCCTTCTTCCTTCTCGGATTAGCTGGACCCCTTGCCTTTGGAGTATCTGCACTTCTGATAACCTTGATAGCCTCCCGGATTTCCAACCTTCTAGGGGGCTTGACGGGGGATTTGTATGGAGCTTTTATCGAACTTTCAGAAGTAACATGCTTGTTAGTGGCTTTTCCTTTTCTTTTTTAATATCTTTGAATCTAACCCCTTTAAATCAAAAACTTATAAAAGCGCAGGGTTAATGAGCTATGTTCACTAACCTTGCGCTTTTATTACGCCCTTTGTCAGTTATTCTAAAAACATAAATAACTTCAGACGACATTGGTCATATTAACTATAAGACTCTAGGAAAGGGATGGGGGTTATGTTTCGTTACATCCTTAAAAAAATACTATTATTGAATTCGCTTAATCAAACTTTGTCTAACCAAAAAAAACAAGCAGTTTCTCAAGATCATCAAGATAATCTAAATACCCCAGCTAACCTTTCTCAAAGTCTAAATTCAAACTTAGAGATTCTCAAAGGGCTGATAGGGAAAAACTTCGACCTTGTGATTCGGAAATTTACATTGGGTGAGCACGGACCTGTAAACGCCGCACTTATTTATCTAAATGGAATGACGGATCTGACAATTATTAATGAAAGTATCCTAAGGCCATTAATGTTTAGGTCAATCAATCAAAATCCAAACACCGTTTTAGATCTTGACGTCATCGAAATGATTAAGACAACCATACTTTCGGTCGGAGAGGTTAGTCAATCGCCTTTAGTCCAGGAAGTAGTCGATAACTATTTGTCTGGGAAAACAATTTTGATGGTTGAAGGCTGTGATCAAGCTTTAATGATCATGACAACCGACTGGAAATCCCGAAACGTCGGGGAGCCTAAAACCGAATCTGTCGTCCGAGGACCTCGAGAAGGTTTCATAGAAAATTTACTCACAAATACAACTTTAATAAGGCGGAAAATTAAGAGTCAGGATTTCATCTTAGAATCCATGCAAATCGGACAACGTACTAAGACAAATGTTTGTATTGCCTATTTAAAGACCATCAGTAATCCCTTACTTATTAAGGAAATTAAACGCAGACTAAATGATATAAAAATTGATTCGGTCCTAGAAACGGGTACTATCGAACAATATATCGAGGATGCACCCTTATCCATATTTTCAACCATCGCAAATACCGAAAAACCTGATATGGCAGCTGCCAAAATTCTTGAGGGACGGGCAGCCATTCTGGTTGACGGTACACCCTTTGTTCTGACTGTTCCAATGGTATTAGCCGAAAGTTTCCAGAGTTCTGAAGATTATTATTCCCGACCTTACTTTGTAAGCTTAGTCAGATTGATTAGATATTTTGCTTACCTGATCAGTATTCTAGCCCCTGCTACTTATGTAGCCTTAACGACGTTTCATCAGGAATTAATTCCTACCCAACTGTTATTTAGTATGGCCGAAGCACAGGAAGGGGTGCCTTTCCCTGCGGTGGTGGAAGCACTAGGGATGGGTATTGTATTTGAGATACTGCGAGAAGCTGGCGTAAGATTACCTAGGCCTGTTGGTCAAGCAGTCAGTATTGTAGGAGCCTTAGTGATTGGTCAATCGGCAGTGTCTGCAGGACTGATTGGAGCGCCAATGGTTATTGTTGTAGCCTTGACAGCAGTAGCAAGTTTCGTAGTCCCGGCGCAAACGGATTCAGGAGGAGTCTTACGTTTTATCTTTGTTCTTTTGTCAGGATTTTTAGGTGGTTTTGGAATTATGATTGGTCTAATAGGGACCTTCATTCATCTAGTTTCCTTAAGATCCTTTGGAACTCCTTATCTTTCCCCTCTTGCTCCACTAAGTAAGCCGGGCTTAAAAGATACCTTTATCAGAGCACCGCTCTGGACAATGATAACCCGGCCCACTCTGATTGGTTTGCAGGATCCTATACGTCAGGAGTTTCGCTTAAAACCCGTCCCTCCCTCGGAAGAAGATGCTCAATCAAAATAATTTATTAGATAGGGGTTATTGATGAAGAGCTACTGTAGGATTGTGGTCTTAATACTAATTTATATAATTCTCTCCTTAGGCACAACTGGTTGTTGGAATAGTCGTGAGCTGCCTAACTTGGCCATTGTCTTGGGTGTCGGCATAGATAATGTCGAGGACACCGATGAAGTTCAAGTGACCGCGCAAGTCATTAAAACCGCTGAAATGAAATCTAGTTCTAGTGAGGAAGGCGGCCCTGGTGGTAGTGGCGGTGGTTCAAGTGGGGCCGGTGCCTATTGGAATGTCAGGAACACCGGGGAGAGTATGTTTGCAATCTTCAGGGATTTCACTCATAAAGCTAACCGCAAGTTATATTTTCCACATAATGAAGTCCTTATCTTTGGTCGTTCTCTAGCCGAACAGGGGGTTCAGGAACACCTAGATTTCTTTGTTCGAGACCAAGAAACACGCTTAGGCGTTTTTGTTTTGGTTGCTGAAGAGAAGGCAAGTGAAATATTTAATGTCCAACCAAAATTAGAAAAGGTCCCTTCCATTAATATTGCTGACTTAATGGAGGCACAAACAGCAACCTCCCAAACAAGTATTATTAGGCTAAACCAATTTATTAACCGACTGCTAAGTCAAACAACGGCTCCAATAGCACCTATTATTCAAATCCGTGGTAAAGGGGACGATAAGGAATTGCTCGTGACAGGTACTGCAATTTTTCTGAAGGATAAATTAGTAGGTCAACTGAATAAAGAGGAAACCCGTGGTCTGTTGTGGGTTATTGATGAAGTAAAGAGCGGAATTATAGACGTCAATTGTCCAGACTGCGAATGTAAAGTAAATTTAGAAATCATTCGTGCCCAAAGCAAAATTAGCTCAGAAATAATCGAGGATACACCCTACATAAAGATTAATATAGAAGAAGAAGGAAATATTGCCAGTCAATCCTGTACAGCCAACTTAGTCTCCCCTGATGCCGTTACAGCCTTAGAAGAGGAAGCCTCGGAGGCAATAAAGGATGAAATCGAGGCTGCTCTAGTCAAGTCCCAGAAACTTAATGCGGATATCTTTGGTTTTGGAGAAGCTATACATCAAAAACATCCTCGGGAATGGCAGGAGATGAAGGGTAATTGGGATGACATCTTTCCTGACCTTGTCGTAGAAATAATTGTTGAGGCTAAATTACGTCGATCTGGCTCGCTAGGACGAACAGTAGCACCAGAAAAGGAGCAATAACTCTTTATGAAACTTGAAAAAGGGGAAATATCGAGTTCCCAATTGATGTTTTTAATAGGAGGCTTTATACAAGGAGGACTCTTAACCTTGTCATTTGCCTACCCAATTTCTAAACAGGATACCTGGCTAGCCGTTATAGCCGCCTTAATAATCGGCCTGCTTATAGTCCTAATATATAGTTCACTAGCTAGCAAATTCCCAGGCAAAAACCTAGTTCAAATCAATGATCTTATTTACGGACCTTATCTTGGCAAACTGGTTTCCGTGCAATATATTTGGTTTTTTCTAACCCTTATCTCCGTATACCTTTGGTTTATTGGTGATTTTGTTCTAACGTTTATTGTGCCCGAAACTCCGATCGTCGTAATTATTTCCATGTTTACCTTCATCTGTACCTGGGCAGTACGCCAAGGGATTGAGGTTATCGCAAGAATGAGCGTCGTATTTATCTTTATTACCTCCTTGATTGTGCTGTTAACCTTTGCTTTATTGTTTAAAGATATGGAGTTTACACATTTTTTACCGATTTTAGAAGTTCCTCTAGGGGATTTCATTCAAAGTACTCATATCATAATGCATGTTTCATTTGGTGAATTAGTGGTCTTTCTAATGGTAATTCCCGCTATAAACAATCCTAAACAAACTAAAAAGTCTATTCTACTGGGAATGCTTATTGGAGGAATAGCATTGTTGATTGGTACAATACGAAATATAGCCGTACTGGGACCTCTTAGTTCAATTGTAACATCTCCATCTTTGGAAGCAGTACGGTTAATCAACATTGGAGAGGTCATTACCAGATTAGAAGTACTGGTAGCTATGGCGCAAACACTTCTAATGTTTATTATTACGAGTGTTGTCTTTTATGCCACAGTGTTAAGCATAGCCCAGCTCTTAAAACTACGCTCGTATGTACCACTAACTCTACCGATTGGTATTATCGCCATCGCTTTAGCACTAATATCCTTTGAGTCAAGCATGCAATTAAGGCATTCTTCGATGTATATCACTCCTGTTTTTACTCTTTGGTTTTACGTTATCATTCCTATCTTATCCTTAATTGTTGCTAAACTACGCAAATTACCGAGATAATGAAAGGACCAATATGATGATATTTTTGCTAATAGGCGTATTCATAGGGGTTATCCTCTTTGAAGTGCCAACTTTAATTAGACAGAAACATTGGCGGGAATTAACCGTGTTTTCCGTTCTCTTATCAATGGCCTTTCTTATCGCTCTATTAGAAATTATTGGCGTAAATCTCCCCAGTCCTGCTAAGGGCGTAGACTACATTATTCGGGACATCTTGCAATTAAACTATGAGTAAGTCTTAGTCTTAAGTCCTAAAGCATGATTGTTGGAATTTTTTACTCTATCTAAATCTGTAAGATGTCAGTATCGATAAATGTACAATGAAACTATTTTAGGGTAAACTATAGATAATTGGCATACCTCTATAGATACTTTAAAGCACTGAAAGGGTGAGTTATGCTGACAAATTTTATTCTGACTTTTTCTCTTTATGCTTTTGCAGGTTGGCTCATAGAAACCATCTACCGTTCCTACCACCAACGCAGGATAGTAAACCCAGGGTTTCTTACCGGCCCCTTCCTTCCGATTTATGGATTTTTTACAACGTTGGTTATTTTGTCTTCTGGATTATTAGCTAACCTTACTTGGCCATGGCAGTTTGCATTGTTTATCGTTTTAAGTACTTTGCTCGAGTATACAGCAGGTTGGTTTTTTAAACGTTTCTTTCACTTACAACTTTGGGATTATCATTCTATTCCCTTTAATCTTCATGGACGGATAGCTCTTCGCTTCAGCATACTCTGGGGGTTCTTAGGACTTGTATTTTACCGCATAATACACCCCATTGTTCAAATTCAACTACAATATATCCCAACTACCATCCGTTCTATTTTAGCTATCATCTTGATTTGCTACGTTATATGGGATCTTATTCACTCCACCCTCTTACTTCGACGCCTCGAATATTTTGTGTCCGTATTCCAAGAACGTTTTGAACGATTGGAACTTCCATCTTTCCATATAGCCTGTTCTCCGTTTTATCGCCTCTTGAATACCTATCCGAAAATGGGTCATACAGTAAACGAAACAATGGCCTTACTGTATGCCAAGCGAGAGGCACTTGAACACTTCTTAAAACTTCAACGCAAAAAATTTTACACCCCCGATGAGGAAAACGATTCCCACTCACTTGACTAAGGAAGGTGAAGAAATTGAATTTATCGGAACAAGTCGAGGATATTTTAAATCACGAAGAGTACCAACAGCTAGCCTTATTTACCCATCATCGACCCTTTACTACTCTAGAACACTCTCTCAGGGTTGCTCAAATCGCTTATAACTGGTCCATTCGCCTCGAAAAAAAAGTAACTATAGATACACTTGCCATTACTCGGGGTGCCCTACTTCACGACTTTTTTCTGTATGATTGGCATAAACTACGACCAGATGGATCTCGTTGGCATGGTTTCCGTCATCCCCGTATTGCCTGCCAAAATGCAGAACGCTGTTTTATCATAAGTGAAAAAGAAAAAGATATCATTCTAAGCCATATGTGGCCACTTACCCTCCGCTTGCCCCGAAGTCGAGAGGCGTTTCTCGTCATGGTTGCCGACAAAATGGCCTCAATCCAAGAATTTCGCTTTAAATTTAAGCGTCATCTTCCTCCCTCTGAACGATACACATCCCTTCGCTTTGTAAAACATGAGTCATAACTTTATTCAACTAATGATAAAAGCAAGTTGAAAATCACGGGAACCTTATAGTTACGTTGATATCAAGCTATAAAACAGAAAGGGGCATGCTTGTTCTATAGCATACCCTTTTAATAAGGAAGGTGACCCTTGCCTAAAAAATACATTTCAGCCCTTACATTGTTGGTCTCTCTCATGTTTGTAATTGTT
>JADQBO010000018.1 GCA_016278585.1 Desulfosporosinus sp. | reverse complement strand
TTTAACATTGGTAACGTTTATTATTTTGCCTTGACGTTCTCGGAATGTCCTCTTAAGACGAGGTTTAAGCCAATTCCAACGACGGTTGCCCAGGCTACTCCGTGTTCAGGTAACCCGATCCCGAGGGCGAAGATGACGGATGCAATGATCAAGTTTTTCGTTTCGGAAAAATCTACCTTTGCATCAATTAGTGTGCGTAATCCTGCGGCGCCAATCATCCCGAAGAGCAGGATTGTAACTCCTCCCATGACAGCGGTCGGAATGGACATGATCGCGGCTTGTAAAGGGTTAATCATACTAAAGATAATGGCAAGAATCGCAGCAATCCAAATGTTAAAGGTGCTGTATACCTTTGTAACGGCCAGGACTCCTATGTTTTCACCATAAGTGGTAACTGGAGGGCCTCCGATTAAACCGGCAAGCCCTGTGGCCAGACCATTACCGAGGAGAACTCGATGAAAGCCAGGTTTTTTAATGGGGTCAGAATGGGTAATATTGCCTAATACAATCATATGGCCTAAATCTTCGATGACCGTGACCATAGCTAGAGGTGCAATGGCTAAAATTGCCAGCTTGTCCCAGCTAGGCAATAAAAAATCGCTTCCTAGGGCAACCGGGAAGACGAAAAATAATTCCGGTTTAAGAGTGTCTAAGATCGGTTGAAAATTTACAAGGCCCATGAATGAAGCAACGATATAACCAATAATAATGGCTACGAGGATTGGGATGATCTTAAGAAAGCCTTTTGCATACACGGAGAGTAAAGCCGCTATAGCTAAAGTGAAGGAGGCGATATACCAATTGGCGGATGACATGTCGACTGCAACCGGGGTCAGGCTTAAGCCGATGATGGCAACAACCGGTCCGGCTACAATGGGAGGAACAATAGTATGAATCCAGCGGGTTCCGAAAGCTGCCATAAGAAGATAGAGAATAATATAGACCAAGCCTACTGCTATAACTCCACCCATTGCTCCAGATGTATTATTACTCTGAACAAAGGTCGTTAAAACTCCAATATAGGCAAAGGATGAACCGAGATAGGCAGGAACCTGACTTTTGGTCAATAAAAGAAATATAATGGTCCCGATTCCTGAAGATAAGAGAGCTACTGACGGACTAAGACCGGTTAAAAAGGGGACAAGAACTGTAGCGCCAAACATAGCAAAGACGTGTTGTAAGCCGAGAGGGATCGCCTGGGTAAGGGGGAGCTTCTCGTGAATCTGAACTTCTGTAGACATGATTAAACCTCCTCTTTCTAACAAAAAAACCTCTTCCCCGCCCGCAAGCAAGAAAGAGGTGTCCATGTTTAACTCATGGTTCGCCATTCCCTTCTTAGTCTCACGGGACTAATTTAAAGGTAAGGAATTTAACTGTTTTAAAGCATATCATAGTTCATTCTGCTTTGACAAGAGGGCAAAGCGTAAATTGTAAAATATGATAAATTGTAATGCAAGCATAAGATTTGGTATAATGTATTTGACCAATATTGACATTAGCGTTATTGATAGTTTACTAATAAGGAGGAATCATCATGTTCCGCTATGCTGAAGTATTGGTTGATGTAGCAAACCGGCGCCTAGATCAAAGTTATCATTATCTTATACCAGAGAATCTTAGTTTAAACATAGGAATGCGAGTTTTAGTTCCTCTTCAGAACCGAAAGGTGCAAGGTCTCGTAGTCAATATGACGGAAGAACTGCCAGAGGGAATGGAAGGCATCACGTTTAAACCTATTTTAGAGATTATCGATGAAAATAGTCTTGTCCCTCCGGATCTTATTGAACTGGCCCATTGGCTGGCACAAACAACGATTTGTTCGGTTGCTCAAAGCCTACATACGGTTTGGCCACTACTGAATGGGAAGATAGAAGATTGGATTGTACTTTTAGTTTCTATTAAGGATGCCGATGTTCAGACCCTACAGTGGTTGGATCCGGAGGCTTTCCGAGGGTTGAAAGTCCTTAATAGAGCTAGAAAAAAAGCTATTTCTGTTAAAGTTTTTTTAAAACGAGCGGAAATTTCCGAGGGTACACTTGAAAAACTCATTAAACAAGGATGGGTAAGAAAGGAAACTCGCTTTGTTACAACAGGAGACTATGCGTCTCCTGATCCGATAACTAGGCCTGGGCAAAATAACCGGGGCAAGGGTTATAGTTCTCGAACGGATAGAATCTACGATTTAACTGAAGAGCAGGCTGCAGTGGTGAGGGACGTGTTAAGCATCTTGGAAGAGGGCTCGCCCCAAACGGTATTGTTGTATGGTGTAACAGGTAGTGGAAAAACAGATGTCTATCGCGAGTTGATTACACAAGTTTTAGATCAAGGTGGAGACGCCATTCTTCTCGTACCCGAAATATCCCTAACCTCTCAAGTTGCACGTTACTTTGAAACTCAATTTGGCGAGCAAGTGATAATTTTACATTCTGGTTTACGACAGAGCGAAAAAACGAAAGCTTGGCAAGACATCTTAGCGGGGCATAAGCGGATCGTTATCGGGGCTCGTTCGGCAGTGTTTGCGCCGTTGCCACACTTGCGCCTTATCATTTTAGATGAGGAACATGATGGGGCATATAAACAAGATGAGAACCCTAAATACCACGCCCGTGATGTTGCCCGTAAGAGGATGGACCAACGAAAGGGTGTCGTCTTACTGGGAAGTGCAACTCCCTCTTTAGAAGCCTATGCGGCAGCCCAATCTGGGAAAATCCGTATGCTGACAATGACGACGAGAATCGGTGCGAGTGTGCTTCCGCCGGTAGAAATCGTAGATATGAGAGACGAACTTCGCCAGGGAAATCGAAGTATATTTTCCCTCTCCTTGCAACAAAAATTACGGGAAAGGATAGATAGAGGCGAGCAAACGATGCTTTTTCTGAATCGCAGAGGATATTCTACCTTTGTGGTTTGTCGAGAATGCGGGTATGTAGTCAGTTGCTCTAATTGCGATATTGCCCTTACCTATCATACCCAAGGGCAAGCAATGCGTTGCCATTATTGTGACCATAAAGAGCTGCCACCCCACACGTGTCCGAAATGCGGAAGCCGATATATTCGATTTTTTGGCCAAGGAACCCAACGTGTTGAGGAGGAGATTCAAGGTCTCTTCCCAGAGGTCCCAATGTTACGGTTAGACTTTGATACAACAAGGTCCAGTGAAGGTCACAATAGGATCTTGGATAAATTTCGTCGTCAGGAAGCTCTAGTTTTAGTAGGGACGCAAATGATGGCTAAGGGATTGGATTTTCCCAATGTTACATTGGTTGGAGTGATTGCTGCAGATCAAACCCTTAATATGCCAGATTTCCGGGCTAGAGAGCGGACGTTTCAACTTTTGACGCAGGTCGCAGGGCGAGCGGGCCGGAGTACCAAACCTGGTGAAGTTATAATTCAAACCTATTCTCCTCAAGATAGTGCAGTTATGAGAGCGGCACACCACGATTTTCAGGGATTTTTCTGGGAAGAAATTCGCTATCGCAGAGAACGAAAGTATCCTCCCTACACTCATATTATTCGCGTTCTGCTAATGCATGAAAAAGAGGATCGGGTTATTAAAGGAGCCAACGATTTAGGGGCTTGTTTAAGACAAGGAATGCAAGACCCTCGATTTGGAAATAATGAAATGGATATTCTTGGCCCCGCACCAGCCGTCTTATCTAGGCTAAGGAACCAATGGAGATGGCAAATATCAATCAAAGGGACACGTCAGGATTTACTCAGATCATTTTTGCATCAAGGGGTTCAGAGGTTTTTCAAGAATCCAGCTAGTGGTGGTATTATATTAAATATTGAAGTGAATCCATTGACGAGTTAGGGAGATACGAGAAGTACATTGCTAAATTTCAACTTAGAGGCTAACCATGAATATAGTTTAAAAGGCATTACAAAAAATCATTAATGGTTTTATTGAAAGGGGTATAGGGAAAATGGCTGTTTATCAGATTGTAGAAATAGGTGCAGATGTACTTCGTGAAAAAGCTAAAGAGGTTAAAGAGGTTAATTCATCGATCCTGAAACTCCTTGACAACATGACCGATACCATGCGTTCCGCAGAGGGAGTGGGGCTTGCTGCTCCTCAAATTGGGGTCTCTAAACGAGTCATCGTTGTTGAGGTGGATGACGAGCTGGTGGAGCTGATTAATCCTGTTATCATGGAAAGAGAGGGAGCGAACACGGCCGAAGAAGGGTGTCTTAGTATTCCCAATATAACAGGAGATGTAGTAAGGGCTGCTAAGATCCGCGTTGAGGGGTTAAATCGTCATGGGGAAAAGCTGGATATTCGGGCCGATCGTTTGTTAGCTCGCGCCTTGCAGCATGAGATTGATCATCTCGAAGGGGTTCTCTTTGTCGATGTTGCTAAAAAAACCTATCGAAGCTGAGGTCGATGCACGATGCACGAAGCACGAAGCACGAAACACGAAAAATAGGACCGTGGATTTGGTTCGTACCTCGCGCCTCGAACATCGCATTTCGCAAAAGGGGGATTAAGTATGCGTGTCGTTTTTATGGGTACTCCTGATTTTGCTGTACCTACCTTACGTGCTTTGGTGAGTGGGGGGCAAGAAGTGGTAGGGGTTTTTACTCAACCTGATCGGCCGGCCGGTAGAGGGAAAAGCATGAAACCTAGTCCTGTAAAAGTTGCGGCAGAGGAATTAGGTCTACCTGTTTTTCAACCAGAAACAATAAAAACAGCGGAGTGGGTCCAAAAGCTAAAAGATTTAGCCCCAGTGAGTATTATTGTTGTTGCTTACGGACAGATTCTTTCTAGGGATATATTACAGTTGCCTTTAAGAGGGTGTATTAATGTGCACGCTTCTTTGCTCCCGGCATATCGTGGAGCAGCCCCAATCCATTGGGCGGTTATGCAGGGGGAACCCATTACTGGAGTAACCACAATGCTGATGAATGAGGGACTTGATACGGGGGATATTCTCTTAAAACAAGAAATTATGATTTCTAATCAATCAACAACAGGCGAAATCCATGATACGTTAGCAGTTTTGGGGGCAGAACTCCTAATGAATACATTACATGGGTTGGAAATAAGGAAGTTAACGCCTACACCCCAAATAGGTGATTCAAATTATGCACCACTTCTTAAACGTGAACATGAACGAATAGATTGGTCTCGAAGGGCAACTGATCTGCATGATCAGATTCGGGGCCTAAATCCTTGGCCAGGAGCGTTCGCGGTTTTTCGAGGAGAGAATCTCAAGATCTGGCGAAGCGCACCGTTTATACAGACCGACAAGGAAAATAAATCTTATGCAGAGTCGGTATTAACTAATCCCGGTCAGATTATTCAAGTGCAGGGGGATAGTTTACTTGTTCAGACCGGAGAGGGAGTCCTTCGTGTTTTAGAGGTCCAACCCGCAGGGAGACGGTCTATGCCAGCTCGGGATTTTTTTAATGGTCGACATGGTCAGGTGGGAGACAGCTTTGACTGAATAGAATTCTTACTAAATGAGGACTTCTTGAAGGGTGCGGGATCGAACTTAACGTGAACAATTATGGTCTAAATCTGAAAGGAGGTTAGATTATGTTTTTTTGGGATTATACTATGATTCTGTTAATTCCTGCGATATTACTCTCTTTATATGCTCAATTTAAGATTTCTTCGTCGTTTAAACGTTACTCTAAAATTCGTGCCCAATCAGGGATTACGGGAGCCGAAGCTGCACGAGGTATCTTAAATAGTAACGGCCTTTATGATGTACGTGTAGAACCGGTTCGAGGGAAACTTTCCGATCATTATGACCCACGAACTAGGATAATTAGGCTTAGTGAGGACGTTTATCAGGGTAGCTCACTATCAGCCATAGCAGTAGCCGCTCATGAAACGGGACATGCATTACAGCATGCGTCAGGGTATTTCCCAATGCAACTCAGATCCTCGTTTGTTCCCGTTGCCAATATTGGCAGTGGGGCTGCTCCGTTTTTAATCATAGCGGGTCTTTTTGTGCCGACCTATGGTTGGCTCCTTGAGCTGGGTATTTTTGCCTTTGCCTTTGCTGTACTTTTTCAGGTAATTACCCTTCCCGTAGAATATAATGCAAGCAGCCGAGCGATGTCTCTTTTACAGGAGGGACGAATGATCGTGAGCGATGAAGTTCGTGGCGCACGCTCTGTGTTAAATGCTGCCGCCTTAACCTATGTAGCAGCTGCGTTGGCAGCGGTGCTACAGTTAGTACGTTTAATGCTGATAGCTCGGGGGAGGAGTAATGATTAAAGAGACCGCTCGAGGAATGGCAGTCCATTTGCTGACGCGCGTTGAAGTTGAAGGGGCGTACGCTAATCTTCTTTTACAAAAAAGCATTCTTAGGTTGGCGGATTCTAGAGATCGCCAATTAGTGACTCTGTTAGTGAATGGTGTCCTAAAACACAGATTGACTTTAGATTATGCACTAAGACGGCATTTAAGCAAACCAATGTCATCCCTTCCCCATGAAGTTCGGGCGATTTTGCGGATTGGTGCTTTTCAATTGCTTTTTGTTGATAAGGTACCCCCTGCGGTAGCCGTCAATGAAAGTGTGGAACTAGCCAAAGAATTCCCCAAATTTACGGGGTTGGTTAATGTTGTCTTGCGTAAGGTTATGGAAAAGGGCTGGGATATTCCTTGGCCAGATTCAAAACGTGAAATGGTACGCTATCTTTCTGTACGCTATTCACATCCTGAATGGATGATTCAACGGTGGTTAAAACGTTGGGGCGCTGAGGAAACAGAAGCTTTGTGTAAAACCAATAATGAGCCATCCCCAACTTGGATTCGTACCAATACACTGAAGATCTCACGCGAAGGATTAATGGAACGTCTAATCGGGGAGGGAATCACGGTAGAATTGGGAACTCGAGTTCCGGAGAGTTTAAGGATTAAAGATTTCGGTGCCTTAGATCGACTTGAAAGCTTTCGTGAGGGACTTTTTACAGTTCAAGATGAAAGTTCACAACTAGTTGCTCATGTAGTAGATCCAAAACCAGGACAATTGGTCTTGGATGCCTGTAGTGCCCCGGGTGGCAAAACTACGCATCTTGCCCAGATGATGCAAAACCAAGGGGAAATCCTAGCCTTTGATGTTTATGCCCATAAACTTGGACTTATTGATCAGTTAGCTCAAAAACTCGGTATTACTATTATTCAGACACAACTAGGAGATGCCCGAGACTTACCCGGAATAAGGCTTGAGTCCCAAGATCGTGTGTTAGTTGACGTTCCTTGCTCTGGGCTGGGGGTTATTAGACGAAAGGCGGACCTGCGCTGGCAGAAAGAAGAACAAGATCTTAAAGATTTGCCTTTACTGCAACTCGCTATCTTGGAACGGGCTGCCTCTTGTGTTAAAGAGGGAGGTACTTTGGTTTACTCGACTTGTACGACCGAACCGGAGGAAAATTTTGAACTTGTTAAGACGTTTCGTTCAGCACATCCGGAATTTGAACCCGTTAACTTGGTGGATGCTTTACCCTTCACTCTTGAGGAACCCGGAGATATTCAGCAAGCAAGTAAAGGAATGATACAGCTTTTACCCCATCGTCATGGGATGGATGGATTCTTTTTAGCAAAATTCTGTCGTAGGGAAGTTTAACTGGGATGAATTGGGTGAATAATATATATTATGGAAAACATTGAGTTGCGCGGTTGTTCAGAAGATGAACTGATCGAGATCTGTCAGAAGATAGGTTTAAAACGGTTTCGGGCGATCCAATTGTTCCAATGGGTGCAACAGAAAGCCGTGCGTTCCTGGGATGATATGAAAAACATCGGGAAGAGTGACCGACAAACATTAAGTAGTCACTTGCATCTCTATGCTTTAGAAAGGTTACGCGAGCAACGTTCAAAGGATGGTACGCGTAAGTACTTGTTTCGTCTTGAAGATAACGAGACGATTGAGTGTGTCCTAATGGATTATGCGCGGACGAAGTCCCGGGATAGGCATACCGTTTGCGTCTCTACTCAAGCTGGATGCGCAGTAGGGTGTGCATTTTGTGCTACAGGGTTAGAAGGATTCCGGAGAAACCTAAGCGTTGCAGAGATTGTAGGCCAGGTATTAGATATTACCCATTTTGTTCGACAGGAAGATCCGGAATTTCAGGTGACCAACATAGTCTTTATGGGTATGGGGGAACCCTTACTCAATTATGATCGGGTTCTGAAGTCAATTCAACTTTTGAATGATGCTCAGGGATTGAATATCGGTATGCGGCGGATGACCATTTCAACGTCGGGAGTCGTGCCTAAAATTGTCCAGTTGGCGAAAGATAATCCTCAAGTGGGTTTAGCGGTATCTCTTCATGCAGCTCAAGATGCGATAAGAAATAATTTAATTCCTATGAATCGCCGTTATCCACTTGCCCAACTTATGACAGCCTGCCAGGAGTACACCCAAATTACCCATCGCCGAATCACCTTTGAGGTTGCCTTGACTGCTGAGAATGCAAGATGGGAGGAGGCCGAAGCCCTTGCCCGATTGCTAAAGGGACAGCTTGGACATGTCAACTTGATTCCGATCAACCCGGTGGACGGAACCGGGATGGAGCGTCCCGATCTAGAAAAGATAAAGAGGTTTGCCCAGGTGTTAGACGATGCCGGAATTTCTGTTTCTTCACGTGAAGAACGGGGAACAGATATTGACGCAGCTTGCGGTCAACTTCGCCGACAGTGGGAGGGTGAGTTAAAATGAGCCTATTGGCCCGATTTGAAGGGATGGCCGAATTCCTCTTTACCGAAGCTTTTAAGAAAAGTGCGTCCCGCCTTCAACCGGTGGAAATTGCCAAAGAGCTAGTGAAGACCATGCTTAGAAATAAGCAGATCAGCATTTCTCAAGTTTATGTACCTAATATTTACCGGGTTTATCTCCATTCCAGCGATTGGGGGCCAATAGCAAGTTTTGGGGATGCGTTTCTGATAGAGCTCTCAAAGTATTTATTCGCTGAAGCAGAACGAAATGGGTACACTTTTTTAACTAAACCTGCGATAGAATTACATGCAGATGAAACTGTGAGCCCTCGACAGATGGTAATCGAAGTAGAGTTTGATGACTCTATAGTCGTAGACTGGGGAGAGGGAGAAACAGATAATCAACTAGATAACGAACTTGTCCGACCTATTCAATCGAATTGGCGCGAAAGCACCAGTATCTTCAGAGAAAATGTCAAGACAAACTTACCAGATGAGGAGGTATTCAGAAGGAATTCAACTTACTTTCTCGAAATTATAGAAGGACCCGATATTGGTCATTCATTTTCTTTGCAGGATGAAGATGTGATCATTGGTCGCCATGGACAATGTGACCTAGTACTACATGACCCTGAGATTTCAAGGAGACATTTAAAGATTGCATCTGGGGGAGAGAACGGTTGGGTGCTTGATGATTTGGGAAGCACGAACGGAACGTTTGTTAATGGACAAAGAATTACTCGACATACAACCGCTCCTGGAGATCGAATTAACATCGGACAAAGTGTACTGGTCATACAAAGATCTCCTCTAACGTGATGATAAGTTGGAGAATTTGTAGGTTCAACCTCTATTTTCGATGGGGAGGATGGTATGCAATTTATCTTAGTCATAGGACGACTCGTTTTTGTCGCCCTTATCTATCTATTTATCTTTCGTATTTTTACGGCTCTTTTAGCAGATCTTCAACTGAAGGGGGTTTTTCAACGTGCGACCCATGAATACGGACGTTTAGAAGTTCTTACTGGAGGAGAAACCCTCTCCAGAGGGCGTATTTTTAAAGTGGATGGGAAAGGGCTGCGGGTTGGACGCGGCAAGCATAATGATATAGTTTTACCGGATCATTTTGCATCTATCGATCATGCTGTTTTCCGGTTACAAAAAGGACAAACTATCGTGGAAGACTTAGGAAGTACCAATGGAACTTGGGTCAATGGAGAGCAGATCCATTCTCCAGTACAAATGGTTGCTGGGGACTATGTAAAAATTGGAAGCATTACCTTCCAATACTCGAGGTGGCAAAATGAGAGTTCTAAGCTTTAGTGAAAAAGGGTGTATTCGTAAGAATAATGAAGATTCTTTTCTAGTGTTATCCTCTGAAGCCCTCTATGCAGTGGCTGATGGGATGGGGGGACACCGAGCAGGAGAAGTGGCCTCTTCTGTTGCCTTACACGAATTAGAGACGTGGGTTCCTCGTCTTGCTGCGCTGGAAGATCAGGCCTTGGAAAATGGTTTAATTGAAGCTTTCGTTCAAGCGAATCGAGTGGTGTATGAATCCTCAACGACTGAACCGGAAAAAGCAGGCATGGGGACAACGTTGACAGTATTACTAATCCGCAATGAAAAAATCTTTATTGCTCACGTTGGGGACAGTCGAGCGTATCTTTGCGCAATGAGACCTTAACTCCTTTGACGATAGACCATTCGCTGGTCGGAGAACTCGTGAGGGTAGGACAGATCTCCCTTGATGAAGCCAAGAAACACCCTCAACGAAATGTTTTGATGCGCGCTGTTGGAGCAGACCCAACCATTAACGTGGATTGCCGTAGTATTGATTTGCAAATGGGAGATGTTTTCCTTTTGTGTACGGACGGTTTCTCCAATATGATCAGCGACCAGGAACTTACGGAAGAATTTCTCGAACCAAGCCCCTGGGAAGAACGATTGGAGAAATTAAGACAGCTTACATTGGAGAGGGGTGCCCCGGATAATTTCACAGCCTTGTGCTGTATTTTGGAGTAAGCCGATGATTCAGCGTTTAACCTTGCGTATTCTAATCTTAGGGATGATGTGGCTAGGACTTAGCCTCCTCAAATTAGACGGTGATCATAGCCGTCTTATTTGGCAAGGGCTGATTTTTACAATCATTGTCCTCCTGGGGAGCTTAATGGAGCAACTCTTCCATTATCAAGGGGATCCTTATATCTTGCCTGTAGTCCAAGCCATCATGGCGATAGGACTTGTTTTTGTGGTTAGAATTAATCCTTATGAAGCTTTGCACCAGTTTTGGTGGGCAAATATTGGGCTGATCGTTTTCTATGCTGTATTATGGACCATTAGAGATTATCGTCAGTTTGGTAGATTTCGATACATCTGGGGGCTATTAGCGGTGGGTTTGTTGCTGGTAACCCTTCTATTTGGTTCCGAGCAGGGAGGAGCAACAAGCTCATTTAGGATCGGAGGAATAGGGTTTCAGCCAGAGGAGTTTGTTAAGCTAGCCTTGCTCTTATTCATGGCAACTTATTTGGAAGAAAATGAAGAATTGCTGCGTGTTGGGACAGTACAATGGGGGAAATTTTCTTTACCTGATTGGCGGACTTTGAGACCATTTATGATTATGGTGGCCTTCGTGCTTGGAATTTTGGCTGCACAGAGAAGCCTAGGAACGGCCTTAGTGTTTTATGCGCTTTTTGTACTTATGCTGTATGTTGTGACAGAGCGGACCTTATATTTAGGAATATCTATGCCGATTTTTCTGCTAACCGGAACGGCAGGTTATATGCTCTTTAGTCATGTTCGCGTGAGAGTGTCCGTATGGTTAGATCCATGGCAAGATCCTACTGGTATGGGATATCAAATTGCCCAATCCCTCTTTGCCATTGGTGGAGGGAAAATCCTAGGGACTGGATTAGGTAATGGCATTGGGGCATCGACTGTACCGGTGGCGATTAGTGATTTTATCTTTTCTGTCATCGCAGAGGAGCTGGGCTTTGCCGGAGCCATGGCAGTACTGGTACTCTTCTTGATTGTTGTTATGAGAGCTTTTGCCATAAGTCTTAGAGCTAAGGATCGCTTTGGGCAAATCCTAGCCGCGGGAATTGGAATTCTCCTTGGTACCGAAACCTTGATTATTCTTGCTGGGGTTACAAAGCTTCTGCCTTTGACAGGGATTCCTCTTCCTTGGGTAAGTTATGGTGGCAGTTCCCTGTTAGTGCACTTTATTTTACTGGGGGTTTTGTTAAATATTTCCAACGCTACTGCGGTCAGTTCCCACAATACCAGGAATAGGGGAAGGGAGTATGCAACATAATGCGAGGAGTACGTCAGGTGGCATTAGGTATGGCCTTCAGTTTTCTCATGCTCAGTCTGGGTTTAGTCTATTGGCAGGTTGTTCGAGCGGATACATTGTTAGAAAACCCTGCTAATCGTCGGTTGATTCTTATGGAGAACCGCGTGACTCGGGGAGGAATTTTTGATCGTAACGGCGAAATAATAGCACAAACTCAAGTTTCCGGGGGAAAAAAAGTTCGAGTTTATCCCAAAGGGGAAATGTTTGAACCGGTTCTTGGTTATTCTTCTTTAAAACTTGGTGCTTCCGGTCTGGAAGGAAGCTTGGCAGACTGGTTGCTGGGTATCAAGAAGGCTACGCCCACCCAAGCAATTCAGCAACTTTTTGCGCTGCCACGCCATGGAGATGACGTGGTGCTCACCTTGGATTCACGTCTCCAGAGTATCGCCTATAACGCACTCAAAGGGAAAATGGGGTCTGTGGTGGCTCTAGATCCTCGAACAGGAGAAATCTTAGCCATGGTAAGCCAACCCAGTTTTAATCCCACAAACCTTGACCAACATTGGGATACAATTTTAAGCGAGGAAGAAGAAAAACCCCTTAGTGAAAAGGAAAGGCCCCTTGAACACCGTTATTTTTCCCTCTTTCCACCAGGATCAGCCATGAAAGTGGTCTCCTCAGCAGCCTTATTACGAAGCGGTATGAATACTACGGATTTATACGAGTGTCAAGGGTCAACCATTATTAACGGACAAGTTATCCGGGAACAAAATGACAAAGCACATGGTTGGGTTAATTATAATATGGCTTTGGCAGAATCCTGTAATACGTATTTTGCGACATTTGGGGTTCAGGCAGGGGATGAAACGTTTCTTTCAGTGGTTAAAGGATTTGGATTTGGGGAAAAAATTCCCTTCGAATTGAATGTACCAAGTAGCTCAATTACGAAGGAAGCAAAGAACCCATCGTCGTTAAATACAAACTTACTCGCTGCTAGTACCTTTGGACAAGGGGAGGTTCTAGTTACGCCTTTTCATATGGCGCTAATGACAGCAGGAATTGCAAATCATGGGGTGATAATGACCCCTCATCTTATTGAAAGAGTTCTAGATCCCTCTCAAACGACTCTATTCGAATACAAACCCCGGCCTTGGCTAACCGCACTTTCCATAGAGGAAGCG
The DNA here is from genome assembly GCA_016278585.1 of Desulfosporosinus sp. Lineage (GTDB taxonomy): Bacteria > Bacillota > Desulfitobacteriia > Desulfitobacteriales > Desulfitobacteriaceae > Desulfosporosinus. The sequence continues at coordinate 236 of JADQBO010000018.1, read as the reverse complement.
GATAAGATTAATAGTGCTATGGTCAGTGCAGTAACGGACGGGACGGCTGCCCCAGGAGCTTTGCCTGGTGTCCAAGTTGCGGGTAAGACTGGGTCTGCGGAGCCTGGCGGAAACGTTCTGACCCATGCTTGGTATATTGCGTTTGCACCTGCAGACCAACCGCAGATCGCGATTGCCGTTATTGTTGAAAATGGAGGAACCGGAGGAGGAACTGCCGCCCCGATCGCACGACAGAT
>JADQBO010000496.1 GCA_016278585.1 Desulfosporosinus sp. | reverse complement strand
ACTATTATAACCGTGTAGGCCAAAGAGTGTATATCTTAAAGCGGCACTGTATTCAGGTATATTACTATAGAAGGCAGTGAAAATCTCTAAGATATAGAAGAATACGTTGGCGATCATAGCATATCTAACGATCTTAACAAGGGACTGAATTGCTCCACCCTCTGGGTCTGGGTTAAATTTGCTGACCTTTTTAACTATAAAGCATAAAAGAATCAGGATTGCAGGACCAGCTGCGAAAGCAGATGCTAAGAAACGGGCTGCCATAATTGCAGATAACCAGAGATGCCTGCCTGGAAGACCAGCGTATAAGAAAGCTGTGACGGTATGAATACTAACTGCCCAAGGGATCGAAAGATAAATAATCGGTTTGACCCATTTCGGCGAAGGCAAGCCCTTGCGCTCAGCACCGAGGGTGGTCCAGCCTACAATTAAGTTAATGACAAGGTATCCGCATAAGACAATCATATCATAAAACATCACGGATCGTGGGCTTGGATATAGGATTACATTCATAATCCGCATTGGTTGTCCTAAGTCCACTACAATAAATAACATACACATAATCACCGCTGGGATAGCTAAAAACTCTCCAAGGATAACCATTTTGCCAAATTTCTTAAAATCATGTAGATAATAAGGCAAAACTAGCATAACTGCAGAAGCAGCCACCCCCACAAGGAACGTAAATTGGGCAATGTATAATCCCCAGGAGACATCCCGGCTCATGCCCGTTACACCTAAACCATTGTTGTACTGATTCATATAAGCATAGAAACCTACTGCAATAACAGCAAGTAATAGTGTAACCCATATCCAATACTTTTTGCTACCCGATAGTGCGGTCTCAAGCATTTTCGCCACCCCCTACTAGGTAGTAAACACACGGTTGGGTTCCCAGTTCTGGTTTACGTCGTATAGTGAGCTGTGTACTAATGATTTTTCGCACTTCTGAGTTAGGGTCATTCAAATCCCCGAATATTAGTCCCCCATTAGAATTTTCGACACAGGCCGGAAGTAGACCTTTTGCTAAACGTTCAGTACAAAAGTTACATTTTTCTACAACACCTTGAGTTCTAGTCGGATACTCTGAAGATATCTTTTCTATGAAGAGCCGAGGATCTTTAAAGTTAAAGCTCCTCGCACCGAAAGGACAGGCTGCCATACAAAATCTGCAACCGATACATCGATGGAAGTCCATTGCGACAATACCATCTGCCATCTGGAATGTAGCCTGAGTAGGACATGCCTTTACGCAAGGCGGATTCTCACAATGATTACATAATACCATAAAGGGAGCCTCTTTTACACGCTCATTTAAGTATTCATTATGGCCGCCAGCAAAGGTATGAAGATAATCATCTTTCCATATCCATTTTATTTCATCTTTGGTATTAGGGAAATCAGGAACATTATGAATACTATGGCAGATTTCAATAACCTTGTTATAATCAGCATCAGTTTTGAATTTGCTCATATCAACAACCATCGCCCAACGTTTAGCCTGCAAATCTTTTGGAGCTTTAGCAGATCCAGATGCTTCAGCAACCGCCTTTTTTCCAAAACTAGTAATAACAAATGAACTCCCTAGTCCTAAGGCAGTGATCATTCCTGCTCTTCTCAAAAATTGTCGTCTGTTAATGTTCATTGTGTTGCCCCCCCTAGCTCATGGCAACTCGTACAGGTTATCGTTACAGCTGTATAATCGTGGCAAGAAACACAGAATTGACCAGTTGGGTCCGATTCCGCCAACTTTTCAATACTCATGTCAAACGACTGTCCTTGACTATTAACATAGACTGTCTTTCCATTACGTACAAATTCATCTCTCCATTGATCGAACAGTTGCGGGTGACTTGCCTTCATATCTATTGCTGGCTCGATACTCTGCATATACTCCAGTTGCTCGGAATTTATCTCCGGCCCTGCATTAGCTTTTCCTAAATTATAGAAAAAAGGTATTGTAAAAAGCGCTACAAAGATAATGAGTGAGGCAATTATTTTTCCACCTTTATACATTACTCATTACCCTCCTTTCCCGGAAGATCTTCAAAGCGAAGGTCAGTCGTTCTCTCTATCTCGCCTTTCATCACCAAAGCATTACCCAGTAACTCGGTCACGCCAGCGACCCCTACCCCTGGATTCCAGTAGTCCATCAAAGCTGGTAATGCGGCTCGGTCAACTGCACAAATGTTTGCCAGCATATTAACTCCATGCTTTTCTTTAACATACTTTACTGCATTAGCACGAGGGAATCCGCCTCTCATACGCTGTTCCATATTTTCAGAGGCGTTAAGTCCAGACCCGCTTCCACAACAGAATGTTTTTTCTCTAATCGTATTTTCAGGCATCTCGTAGAAATTATTGCAGACAGCCTTGATAATTTCTCGTGGTTCCTCAAGAAGTCCCATGCCTCGGGAAGGATTACAAGAGTCATGGAAGGTTACCTTTAGATGATCGTTACGACTGGGATCAAGATTCAATTTATTGTGTTTAATTAAGTCAGCAGTAAATTCGGAGATATGAATCATCTTAGTTGACTTAGCGTTTTCGAAGACTGTACCAGTTATTGGTGATACCGGGACTTCCAAGAAGTCTGCCGGGCCATTCCAAGTATCCATATACTGATTCAGTACTCTCCACATGTGACCGCATTCTCCACCAATGATATATTTAACCCCTAATCGTTTGGCTTCAGCATAAATCTTGTAATTCAGTCTCTTTGCCATGTCATTCGATGTAAAGAACCCGAAGTTTCCGCCCTCTGAGGCATACGTACTCCAAGTATAGTCAAGCCCGAGTTCATGGAAAAGCATGAGATAACCCATACATGTCTGAATTCCCGGCTCACCTAAAAGGTCTCCTGAGGGAGTGACAAACATGATCTCGGCACCTTTTCTGTTGAAGGTAGGATTCACTCGAATACCGGTTATATCCTCAATATCATCTACCATAGATTCAATATTCCCGGTTATTGCATGAGGTTCCAGTCCGAGGTGGTTTCCCTTCATATAACAGTTTGCAACTGGTCCTGAAATCCAATCGATGTTTAGTCCTACTAAGTTAAGAAGTTCCCGACCAATGATCGTGACCTCTGCTTGGTCGATACCATATGGACAGTAAACAGAACAGCGACGACATTCAGTACATTGGAAAAAGTATGACCACCATTCCTTTAAGACGTCCATATCGAGTTCTCTTGCTCCAGCTAAACGCCCTAGAAACTTCCCTGACTTTGTAAAATACTTCTTATATACGGATCTTAACAATTCTGCCCTCAGAACGGGCATATTCTTGGGGTCACCTGTGGCGATATAAAAATGACATTTATCAGCACAGGCACCGCACCTAACACAAATGTCCATGAAAATTTTAAAAGAGCGATACTTACTCAGTCGTTCAGCGATTCCATCCAAGATGGTAGATTCCCAGCCTTCTGGTATTTTCCAGTCTTCGTCGGCTGGCGACCACTGTCTTGGGTTAGGTAACCCTAAGGTTAGGAGGTCTTTTTCCTTTGCTCCCCAGCAATAGGTACCCGGTTTAAACACGACTGGTGTATCCATCCAATCCGTTGCCGGAGGAGTAAAATCTATTGTTGATAATTCTCCCGGCTTAGGAAGTTTAACTTTCGGTGCCATCCACGATCACTCCTTTTCTACCGGTATACCAGCTTTTTTCATTTTTTCCCTGAACTCATCCTCATACTGTTCATAAGTATGAACCTCTACTTCGGGATTCCAAGGATTAATGTGTCTAACCATACGATTGTTACTGATCATATTACGCGTAGGGCTTAAGAAAACTCCACCCATATGCATTAGCTTACTCATAGGGAAATAAGCAAAGAGAATGCTAACTAAAAAGATATGGATAAAAAACATAGGACCGATTCCTGTGGGGAGGACTGGTTGAAAAGTAGCTAATCCGATTGCCAATTGCTTGACAGCAACAATATCCACTTTATAGAAGTAACGCATCAGGACTCCCGAGATTGCTATGCTCATAATCATAAACAGTGGGAAAAAGTCTGCAGGAAGTGAAATGTATTTTACCTGTGGAACAACAATTCTTCTGAGGAACAGATAGGTAACCGCAACTAAAATAAAAACATCTGTCAAGTAAATAGCTGGTAACCCGATCTGTAAGATTCCATCAACACTCTCAAGCATTTGCACTACAAATGGAATAGGCTCTAAGAAAAACCTAAGATGCCTTAAAATAATTATGAGGAACGACCAGTGAAAGAACAAACTACCTAACCAAAGCCATTTTGTCGAGCCGTAGGCTAATATAGGGCCATTCGGTCCCTCCCTTAATTCGGTCTTTGTATTACGGAACAGCGAGCGAAAAAAGAGGACTTCCATAGCCATTCTGACAATAACACCAAACGTACTTGTAGGATTTTCAATCTTATTTTGCTTAATCCAAGGGAGTGATTTTTGCTGTCCAATCGTTGTAGGAATACGGAATGGTACGGGTGACCGCCCCCATTTGACAATACGGTAAATAAATCCACCTAAAAACATAGCAAAAGCTAAATAAGGTATGATAATACCAAAGACATAATGTAAATTTGTAATAAACGCTCCCATGGCGGCGACTAGAATGAGTACAACGACAGCGAGGAAAGAAAACAAGACTTTCACTCTACGACCTCCTTCCTTTATTTTTGGTCTTTGTGTTCAAATTCTTGAACAGGGATTTCGGACATTAAGTTAGCTTTCTTTAATAGGGTAAAGGTCATTCGCTTTAGTTCATCCGTCCTTAGTTCATAGAGTTGTTCACGACATTTTACATATATATCAAAGGCAGTAAGTGCCAGATCGTCTATTTTTGATTCAAACTCCAATAATGCATCGTAGATCTGGTTCTGCCTTATTTCCTTTCCCAGTTGTTCTCGAACGATGGTTTTGAGTTGGAAGATAAAACCCATAGCTTTAGCGGGTGTAAAGTCTTGAATAGCTCTGACCTTAATAATATCTTCGAGAAACGGTAAACTCTCTGTAAAGTCCTCCCCTTTAACAACTACTTCTAAGATACCGTCTATCCCTTTTGAGAATGTGTAACCCACTGGATTTGCAAACCTATCACTCTGATTGATTAAAAAACCCGAATTATCGAGAGGATACGACGCCATTATAATATCTAACCATCGTTTCGAAATAGTGGATTTTTCTTTTTCCAATATTTCTTTCAACTTTACGTCCAATTCTGACCACTCCTTGTAGTTTAATAAAGCAAAAAATAATTCTGTAATTCTACTAGGAACGCTCAATCCTCACATTTAATGGCATCTTTGTGTAACACAATTCAGTCGATGTTGAATGGCCCTATCAACACCGACCTAACCCTGAGAACGTTTTCACATAAATAGTGTCCCAACAGATCCTTTTCACTTAGGACTACCTTTACTTAACTATCAAAAGAAGTCCCACCTCTTCCGATCTTGTTTCAGCGTCTCTAATTTCAGGCCAAAAGGGAAGGATAACTAAAGTTTATAACATATTTGTTCTTATTATCACTATCAGTCTAAGTAATTTTACTTAGCTTGTAAAATTCTTATTTTCTATTGATCAATTAGATAATCGTATTGCTATGATTAATGAGAAGGAGCTACGAAACTACGCAACTCCTTCTAGAACTGGCTAATTTTATTGATGTCGCAGGGTCTTACCTTACCACACTCGGTAACTTTCTACCCTCCAACGTCCTGTTTGAGTCTTGGCTAGGCCTATCCTAAGGCACGTTCCAAAATCTCATTGAGGCGATTAACCATTCCTCTCGGATCAATGATAAGCCCCGCAGCAATCTGTGCGTTCTCGAATATCTGCTCCGCAGCAATTTTTGAAAAAGCGTCCTCATCTTTACGAGCCTTATCCAATCGCTTAATCATCGGATGCGCTGCATTAATCTCTAGAACACTGGGGCCCATATTATTTAGGTCTTTATTCATGAGCTGCATCATTCGCTGCATACTGTTCGTACCATATGGGCTGAGCACTACCGCTGGACTGTCAACCAAGCGCTTTGATTCTCGCACTTCAGTTACCTTACTCCCTAAAACTTCTTTGAGCCAACTTGTTAGGGCCAAGACCTCCTCTTCTGGGAGAGCATTCTCACTTCTTTGCTGCTGTTCGGTATCGCCCAAACTTAAATCCGTTTCATCGGCAGAGATAAGTCTCTTACCCTCATGTTCCCTGATCGCTCCAAAGATATAGTCATCAATAGCTGCATACGTATAAATTACTTCAAAGCCCTTATTGCGGAATATTTCAAGATAGGGACCAGACTCTATTACTTCTCGAGAAGGACCATTGACATAATAAATAGCCGATTGATCTTCTTTCATCCGACCCACGTATTCAGCCAAAGATACTAGTTCACCAGACTGGGTGTTCGATGACTCAAAGCGTAAAAGTTTAACGAGTTCTTTTTGATGAGTGAAGTCATTTGCCGCTCCTTCTTTGATGAAGAAGTTGAATTTTTCCCAGAATTCTTTGTACTTCTCAGGCTCAGATGTCGCTTGTCCATCAAGATATTTAAGAAAACGACTTGTAACTACTTTATTAAGCTTGCTGACCAAAGCGCTGTCTTGCATGGTTTCCCTTGAAATATTAAGAGGAAGCTCTTCACTGTCTATTACCCCCCTTAAGAAACGCAACCATTCAGGTAAAACAACGGGTGACTTTTCTTGAATTAGAACTTTTTTGCAATACAAGCTTACTCCAGGCTCTGTACGACCAAAGCCAAATTGTTCTAAGTTTTCCTTAGGAACAAATAGTAAAGTATTAATATTCAAAGGAGCATCTGAGGAAAAATGCAGCCGAAAGAGTGGTTCGTCATGAGCATTGGCAATAAACTTATAAAATTCATCATAGTCATTATCTAAGATTTCGCTCTTATTTTTTGTCCACAGCGCTTCAACAGTGTTTACTTTCTGCCCATTAACATTTATAGGATAGGGTACAAAACTAGAATATTGCTTGATGATACGTTGAACCGTTTCTTCCTTAGCAAATTCGTAGGCATCCTCTTTCAGGTGCAGAACCATCTTCGTTCCCCGAACACGATCCTCCCCTTCTGTAATCGTATAATTTCCCACGCCGTCAGATTCCCAGACAAAGCTATTACCCTCCTGTTGATAGGAGCGAGTATAAATCGTTACTTTATCTGCTACCATAAAAGCTGAGTAGAACCCTACTCCAAATTGCCCAATAAGGTTAAGATCCTTTTGATCCCCTTTAGCACTTAAATGTTTGATAAATTCTTTCGATCCCGAATGAGCAATGGTTCCCAAATTCTCAACCAACTCTTCTTTGGTCATCCCTATTCCAGTATCAGTAATGGTTAATGTGTGGGAATCATCATCGGTATCGATATGGATTTCTAACCCTGCATCTTTATCCTTAACCTCTGGGCCTGTTAGCTGCATGTATCGAAGTTTCTCCATCGCATCAGCTGCATTGGAAATAAGTTCTCTTAAGAAGATCTCTCGCTCAGTGTAAAGAGAATGAATGACTATGTCCAATAATTGCCTGATTTCTGTTTGGAACTCTTTTGTTTCTACTGCAGTACTCATTGTTTACCTCCATCGTTTTTGAATAAGTAGTGGGCACCGTTAAATCGAGCCTCTATTATAGTTTAATTAAATTTTACCAAAAGTGCAAAGTCTTTTGCATGTTTTTTGTTATAGTTCATGTTAATTGGTAACGAATCTTTTTTTTAGAATATCCAGGAGACAGGCTTCAAATTGCCGATGATTATCTGGTATTCTTTTTTTCGGTCCTTTGGTTCTCCCCCCACTTCTACGAAATTTTGCTTTGGCCTCCCGTTCCTCTAGCAAAAACTCAATAGTCGATGGGTCAAACTCTCGCCCGGAGGGATTTAAACACTGCACTCCTTTCCCTAGTAACATTGCAGCTAACCCCCAATCCTGTGTCACTGCGACATCCCCCCCTTGGGCAAGATTCATAACTCGAATATCCGCTTCTTGGGAAGAGTTTCCTACGATAACGTGATGGTCTGAAACAATATTGTGGTTAAAGCTTGCTACTGTCCAAACAGAAAGAGCGTAATAATGTGCTACTTTTATACAGATTTGCAGTACCGTTTTTGGGCATGCGTCAGCATCCACAATAATTTTCAAAATCAATACCACCTCCCTTGTGGGTACGTGTTCATTATAAAGGTAATCTATGAATTGTCTCTAAATGATCGTTGTCTCCTTCAAACCGCCTTCTATCTGGATCACTTTATTCTCTTTTAACAGTTTGCCCACAGCTCTTTTGAAAGCCGCTTTACTCATATTAAGACGGCTTTGGATTTCAATAGGGTTACTTTTATCATTCAGTGCTAAAAAGCCATTATGGCCTTTAATTCCCTGAAGGATTTTCATAGTGTCAGTTTCCATTTGGATATGAGAAAGTTCCCTAGGGGATAGGTCCAATTTGCCATCGTCTCGCACCCTGATAACTCGAGCCTCTACTGTAGTCCCTTCTCTTAGCTCAGTAAAATACTCATTCACTGGAATAAGTCCCATGTATTGATTATCAACAGCTATAAAAGCTCCTATTTCAGGGTTTACAAAGTAGACCGTACCGACTACTTTGTCATTCTTCTGATAGGGCGTATCTGACCTGAGATACTCATAAATCTCAGTCGTAGCACTCAGTCTCTGACTTTTATCCAAATAAACCTTGACTAGATAACTTTTTCCTACCTCGATAGGATATTTTTGTTCCTTGAAAGGTAAAAATAACCCTCTTTCTAAACCCCAATCTAAAAAGGCACCGATCTTCGTCTTTGCATTAACCTTTAAATAGGCTAAATCACCCAATTGGGCCAGTGGTTTTCTCGTAGTAGCGATTAAGCGTTCTTCAGAATCTCGGTAGATAAAGACTTCTAATTCATCTCCTTCTTTAGCACCCTCCGGTAATTGCTTAACAGGCAAAAGGATATTGTCGTGTCGACTACCCGTGCCTGCATCTAAATAAGCACCGAAGGACGTAAAGTTAGCAATTTTAAGATTATGATATTTTCCAATTTCAATCATTTTCTTTAATTTCCTTTCCTAATTCCATTTCTAATCTTTTTCATCTTGTCCAAGACGCACCATGTATTCCCATTCATTATAACGAATAGGGTCACATGGTGCAAAAAACTCGAAACGTATGTCAGGGGGTATGTCAGGGGAACGGGGTTACTGACAACATTTTAAATGTTGTCAGTAACCCCGTCCCCCTGACACATCGTCTCAAAAGGGACTAGCATTTATACCAGTCCCAAATCGACCTGATAAATAAATCATCAATAGGTAAGCTATAAGCCTAACGATTCGGATCTTTATCTAGAAGTAATTCGAGCTATCAGAATGTTCGTGACAGTTTGGATGACAGTATTGACAACCATTGGTACAACATGGGCCGAAAAAACTTGGCAGGCAAAGGGCAGTTTTTTCTTCGTCACTGTCTAAAACTTTAGTCCAAACATCTAATGAAAGCCCATTGTCCTGGTGAACCAAGGCATCTTCTCTTAGTGTTTTCATAAGCTCGAATCTCCTTTTTCTAATTCTTACCGTTATCTTATAATTCATTGATATACCGACTATAACACTATAATATGCATGCTACAAAAATAATATCAATATTATTTTCTTAGCCAACGATCAAGGGCAAATTTATTTGTTTCAAGGTTTAAGTCTGCCAGACTAGTTGTTAAAGGTATCTCCTTCGGACAGGCTCGAACACAGTTTTGTGAATTACCGCAGTCTGCGATCCCTCCCTCGTCGAGCAAAGGTGCCAACCGTTCATGTTTATTCATTTCTCCTGTTGGATGGGCGTTAAAGAGACGAACTTGAGAAATGGCAGACGGACCAATAAATTTGGAACGGGCATTCACTTGTGGACAGGCTTCCATACAACAACCACAGGTCATACACTTTGACAGTTCATAAGCCCACTGTCGCTTTACCTCCGCCATTCGAGGTCCTGATCCTAGATTGTAAGTGCCATCGATTGGTATCCAAGCATGTACTGTTTTTAGATGATCGAACATGATTTGTCGTTCAACCATAAGATCTCGTACGATGGGGAATTTCGATAAAGGTTCAAGGACAATTGGTTGTTTTAATTGGTCTACTAATGCAGAGCATGCCTGTTTACCCTGTCCATTAATATTCATCGTGCACGCCCCACAAACTTCCTCCAGACAGTTACATTCCCAAACTACTGGGGTCGTCTTCTGCCCATTAACCGTTACAGGATTTTTTTGAATCTCCATCAAACAAGAAATAACATTTGATTTTTCACGATAGGGTATTTCAAACTCTTCCCAACGGAAGGGTTTATTTGGACCATCTTGGCGGCGAATTTTTAACCCTATTGTTCTCTTGTCAGCCATCTTTAAACCCCTCCTATTTATCTATATCATAACGACGAGCACGTAGTGGAATTAGCGATACATCAACTGGCTCATAGGTTAACTCCGGGCCTCCAATAGTCCAATTAGCCATAGTTGTCTTTAACCAGTTTTGATCATCTCGTTCTGGGTACTCCGGTTTATAATGGGCTCCCCTACTCTCATTGCGACTTAAGGCTCCTAATGTAACGACTCTAGCCAGCTCAAGCATGTTCCATAGTTGACGGATGAAGGTCCCTTCTTGGGTTCCCCATTCAACGTTGTCACTTCTTCCGATATTGTGCCAGCGTTTCATAAGATCCTGAATCACCAAGTCAGTTTCTGCCAGTTTATCGTTATAACGCACAACTGTCACATTCAAAGTCATAATATCTCCAAGTTCTTTGTGCAGAAGATAGGCGTTTTCTGTCCCTTTCATGGCGAGTATATTAGCCCATTGTTCCTCTTGGCGTTTCGTTTCGTTTATAAAGACTGGTTCATTGCCACTAGGGGTCTGCCCTTTATGTTTCTTGATATATTCCAACACTTTCGGACCCGCTACCATACCTCCATAGATTGCAGAAAGTAGCGAGTTTGCCCCTAGACGGTTTGCCCCATGATACTGGTATTCACATTCTCCGGCTGCGAAAAGTCCAGGGATATTCGTCATTTGGTCATAATCCACCCAGAGTCCACCCATTGAATAGTGAACTGCTGGAAAAATCCTCATTGGTACTTTCTTCGGATCATCCCCTACGAACTTTTCATAAATTTCCAAGATTCCACCCAGTTTAAGCTGCAATACGTGGGGATTAATGTGTGACAAATCTAGATAAACCATGTTTTCTCCATTAATGCCGAGACCCTGGTCGAACACCACTTCGTAAATTGCACGTGTTGCAATATCCCGTGGAACCAGGTTTCCGTATGCAGGAAACATCTCTTCCAGGAAATACCAAGGTTTTCCGTCTTTATAAGTCCAAACACGTCCACCTTCACCACGAGCTGATTCAGACATTAGCCTGAGCTTGTCATCACCCGGGATAGCCGTAGGGTGAATTTGGATGAACTCACCATTCGCATATTTCACTCCTTGTTGATACAACGCTGATACTGCACTTCCTGTGCAAATGGTTGAATTAGTACTTTTTCCAAAGACGGCTCCCGGACCTCCTGTGGCAATGATCACAGAGTCAGCAGCAAATGACTTAATACTCATATCTCGGAGATTTTGAGCGACTATCCCTTGGCATGTCCCTTCATCAAGGACAACAGAGAGCAGTTCCCACTGTTCGTACTTTTGCACCAAGCCTTCAACCTCATAACGGCGAACTTGCTCATCGAGGGCGTAGAGAAGTTGTTGACCAGTTGTGGCCCCCGCAAAGGCTGTTCTACAAAACTTTGTTCCTCCAAAACGTCGGAAATCAAGCAGCCCCTCAGGCGTTCGACTAAACATAACTCCCATCCGGTCCATCAAATGGATAATCCCTGGCGCCTCATCACACATAGCTTTAACGGGTGGTTGATTAGCTAGAAAGTCCCCTCCATAAATAGAATCATCAAAGTGATTCCAAGTGGAATCTCCTTCCCCTTTGGTATTAACTGCTCCGTTAATACCTCCCTGAGCACAAACCGAGTGTGACCGTTTAACTGGTACTAATGAAAATAAGTCGACGTGAGTTCCGGCTTCGGCCATCTTAATTGTCGCCATTAGCCCTGCAAGGCCGCCTCCCACTACGATGACTTTACTCATCCCCTGACCCCCTAATTTTTTCTTGTAAAATACATTCATTCTCTACAAGTGATATAGTTGATTGACTCTTATCCGAATTAAGTTTCATTATTTTATAAAGGCTACTATATCTAACATTCCGATCGCAGACAGGAGTATAAATGCAACGCCTAAGGTATATAACCAAACCTTCTGGGAATGGGGTCCAACAGTGAAACCCCAGGTAATAGCAAAGGCCCATAAACCGTTAGTAAAATGGAAAATTGCAAATAACACGCCCAAAACATAAAAAGTCAATCCTAAAGGTTGACTTAAAAACTGTGATAATGCAGCAAAATTGGCTTCGCCAAAACGTAGCAGGTAAACGTGGACAACAACAAATACTACTGTAAATAGACCAGAAACTCGTTGGACAATATAGAACCAGTTCCGAGCATATTTATATCTCAAAACATTGCTTTGACCCGTATAAACCACCCACGTTCCATAAATTGCATGTAAGGCTATGGGGATAAATATGACTACAAGTTCTACAATGAAAATTCCCGGGAAATTTTGCATAGTACTTATCACAAAATCATACTGTTTTGCTCCCCCGAGGGCAGTCAAATTAAGAAACAAGTGAAAGATTAAAAAAAAGCCGATGGGCACCAGACCTAATAAAGAATGAACTCTTCGAATCAAAAAGTGATTAGACTTTTGTGTCGTACTCATACTTTCAACCCTCTCCTCCCAACTCATTTAACGAATACTTCAGGAACTTTTTCTGTGCAGAATTGAACATCTTCGGTCTTTAGTCTCCCTTCGTTTGTTTTGGTCCTCCATCTCATACTAAGCAATCTTTGTGCCATATTAGACTGAATAGAAAATTTTTTCTGATTTTTTATATTAAAAAAATTTCATCCCCTTGTTTACTAGGTTTTAAAGGATCTAAGTAAACACTATGGCTTATAGAGCTATTAATATGTCTCATTTATGAATCCTTAAGATATAAATAAGTTTATAATTTCTAGAATTTATAAACTATTCGATTCTAATAATTATAAAGATTTGTGCTCTCGCTGTTGTCTTAGCGACTTGTCTTTAACTTATTATATAGGGTTGCTAATGATATCCTTAAGGCCTTTGCAGCTTGCTTCTTTCCTTCTACAGAGTCACCGTAACGTTCTAAGGCCAGGTGGATCATTTGCCTTTCCATTTCTTCGATAGGCATAATAGTTCCAATGATTTGTTCTGGCTGTAGTGTCTCGGGAGATTCTACAAAATTATGAAGATGCTTATGGGT
>JADQBO010000046.1 GCA_016278585.1 Desulfosporosinus sp. | reverse complement strand
TCGACTCAGTCACCACAGAACAAGAGGACTAGCGCTGCGGTTGTATTGATCTTCTTAGCCGCATTTGTCGGGGTTCTAGGGCTAATTATTTATAAAGCGATGAGTAGAAAGCCTATTCCTATACACCAAAACCGTAAGCATGAATATGAACATGAAGAATTTATAACAGATGAGGAATTTAGGGAACTACTAAATCCAAACAATAAACAACCAAGCCATAAAAAACTTAAGGCAGAAAAAAGGAAATTAAGAGATGCCTTGTTAAGCGGAAGGATTAGCGAGGAAACCTATCACCAATTATTGGCAGAACTTAATGAAGAGGAAGATTCTTAGGAGGAGGGGTGATCATGCCCAAGAAAATAAAGCTTATCCTTGCACTATCTGTACTACTAGGGGCGTTTAGTTACTTGATGGTCAGCGGTTTTAACAATGCCAAAACCTATTACATGACCATTAATGAAGTGGCGGCTAGCGCAGATAAAGGAAAGTTAGGGGAACAAACTCTTAAAGTAAGTGGTAAATTAGTCGGTGAAAGTGTTCAGTGGGAACCATCTAAGATGGAATTAAGGTTTGAAATGATCTCAGAAGATCAAAAAGAAACTATGCCTGTTTTATATAAAGGAGTTAAGCCTGATAATTTTAATGATGGGATTGAAGTGATAGTGGATGGGAAATACACCGTTGAACAAGTTTTTCTCGCCGATAAAGTAATGACCAAATGTCCTTCAAAATATGAAGAACAACAATAATTAGAATATGGGAGGACATCATTGTGGCCAATTTAGGTACGATCGGGTTGTCGATTGCTTTTGGGATGGGAATCTATTCCGTCGTTGCTTTCTTTATGTTTAATAGTAATAGAGGACTAAAATATCTCCTAAGCGCTAAAAATGCCGTTTATGGAACAGCACTTTTTACGACGATTAGCGTCCTTGCTATGCTCTACGCTTTAATAACCGGCGACTTTTCCATTGAATATGTAACCCAATATACAAGTCAGGATCTGCCGACGATCTATAAACTAACGGCTCTGTGGGCGGGAAATGCCGGTTCATTATTATTCTGGGCTTGGATACTTGTTCTATTAGCAGCCCTTGTTACAGTTTCCAAAGAAAATAGAGAATATATCCCCTACGCCAGCCCTATCATGATGGTAGTCAGTGTTTTCTTCTTATTTATCCTAAATTTTGTTTCCCAACCTTTTGTACAGCTATTAAATCCTCCACTGGATGGAATGGGCATGAACCCAATGCTTCAAAACCCGGGGATGGTAATCCATCCGGTTACCTTATATCTAGGATATGTTGGTTTTACTGTCCCCTTTGCCTTCGCGATGGCAGCCCTCATTATGAAAAATCCAGGTGACCAGTGGATTAAGCTGACTAGAAAATGGACACTTATCTCATGGCTGTTTTTAACACTGGGTAATTTATTTGGGGCCCAGTGGGCCTATGTAGAATTGGGCTGGGGTGGTTACTGGGCCTGGGATCCCGTAGAGAATGCATCGTTAATGCCTTGGCTTACCGGTTCTGCGTTCCTTCATTCGGTTATGGTCCAGGAACGTAAAAATATGCTCAAGATCTGGAACATGGTTCTAATTATCGTTACTTTCGGCTTAACGCTTTTTGGAACGTTCTTAGTCCGAAGTGGGGTTGTCGCTTCCGTTCATGCCTTCGGGAATTCTAGCTTGGGTGCTTACTTCCTGATCTTTACCTCATTAATAATTTTAGCAGCCTTATATCTGGTAGCTGACAGAATCAACCTGCTTCGCCAAGGAAATCAGTTTGAATCCTATATATCTAAGGAAAGCAGCTTTTTATTGAACAATTTGTTACTTGTGGGCTCCGCCTTTAGTATCTTTTGGGGAACTGTTTTCCCTATTGTTTCAGAAGCCGTTGTAGGCCAGAAAATTGCCGTGGGAATCCCTTTCTTTAATCAGGTCAACGCACCCATAGCTTTAGCCTTTACGTTGCTCATGGGAATTTGCCCATTGATTGCATGGCGGAAGGCCAATTTTGAAAATATCGCTAAAAATTTTCTGTGGCCATGGATTATTGCGATCATAGGCATGTTGGTGATGGTTTTTATAGGTGGAATTACCAAACCTTATGCCTTAATTGCCTACACGATCTGCGTTTTTGTGATTTCTTCAACCCTCCAGGATATTCTTAAAGGAGTTCGGGTAAGAAAAAAGTTGACCGGAGAGAACCTCATAGTATCTTTAATCAGGCTCTTAAACAAAAACAGACGGCGCTATGGCGGCTATGTAATTCATATGGGAATTGTGATGATGATTGTAGGGATCACAGGTTCAAATATATTTAACAGTGAAGCTGTCAAAACGCTCAAGCCAGGAGAAACAACTGTGGTTGGAGGGTATACTATCTCTTTTAAGGGACTTCAGCAAACCTCAAGGGATAATATGGAGGTTGTTTATGCCGATTTAAGCGTGATCCACAATAATAACGATATGGGGAACTTACAAGTGGAGAAGGTTTTTTACTCAACCTCAGAACAACCCATGACGGAACCAGCAATTATCTCGACGTTTAAAGAAGACTTATACGTCCTCTTAACTGGATGGGAGGATGACGGGTCAGCAATTTTTAAGATCCATATCAACCCACAGATTAAATGGCTGTGGACCGGGGGATGGGTTATTGTCATTGGGGTGATATTCGCCCTATGGCCCGGAAAGGGTAGTGGGGTTGGAAGCCGATATCTTGAGAGAGGAGAGGTGTCCTATGGCAAGAGGGTTGGTTAGAAAGATAAGCCTGACCTGGTTTCTCCTGGGGAGCTTTTTGCTGCTTAACATTTCCCCTGCTTTAGCCAGTACTCAAAGCGATATTGAAAACAGCTTGATTTGCCCAGCTTGTTTTGCCGAAAATATGTCTGTAGCAGCCTGTCAAGATTCTACTGCCCAGCAGATTAAAGAAGAAATACGACAAAAACTCGCATTAGGGCAGACAAAGGGAGAAATTATTAAAACCTATGTAAATCAGTATGGAGAAGGAATTTTAACAAGTCCTCCTAAAAAGGGCTTTAATTTAATGGCTTGGGTTATTCCGTTCCTGGGTATTATGATGGGAGGAACCTTGATTTATTTAGCTTTAAGTCGATGGGTCAAGGTTCCAATCGTGAAAAAAAGTCATGCAAAAACCAAATCCGGGGCTCTGGATGATTATTATGAGGCCAGGGTTGAAGAGGAATTTAAAAAGTATTTATAGGAGGGGTAGAGTTGGAACTTGTGATTGGGTTAGTCATGATTGCCGGCGCTATAGCCATTATCGGATACCCATTAGTCCAGAAAGATATTCATAACTTGAAAGTTAAGCCGACGAAAAATATACCCCTCGGCTATGAACAGCAAAAAGAAATAGTCATGTCCTCCCTAGGAGAAATCGAATTTGACTTTAATATGCACAAGCTCACTGTTGATGATTATCAGGAATTGAAAGCTGTATATAAAGACAAAGCTGTACAATTGCTCAAGGCGAATGACAAAGTTTCTGGAGTAACCGAAAAGGATCTGGTTAGAAAATTAGAAGAAGAAATCGAAGCTGACTTAAAAAGTCTAAAAGGACCAGACGCCAATGAAAAGGGTTAAAATGCTTATGGTTTTAGGTAGTCTTTCAGTTTTCGTCCTTTTTCCTGCTGTGGGAGTTCAGGCAATCCCCACTCTTAGTTCAGGATACCAGGATAAAGTAATGTTTCATTCTCCGAGCCATATGGCAAAGTGGAATAAAAGCACGTTAAAGGGTCTTGATCCTCACGTCTTGGTAGCTTTTATGGGCTTAATGCTCGTCATGATTCCAGGCACTTTCTTATACCGAGGCCGCAAAAACCAATCTAAGGCACAAACGGTAGAATTTCAAACGGATGTGGCTAATTCAGCGATCAAAAAGCAAATAGTCTTAGCCAAAACTCGCCAACTTGAAGAACACTTTGCCCAAGGGATAATTACTCAAGAAGAATATACTAAGACTTTAGCTAGTTATAAGGCTCTTCTTAATAAAATGGAAGAAGAGAGGAGACGGACCGTTGATAGAAGGGATTAATTTATCTAAAACCTATGGTAACAAAAACGTACTAAGGGACATTTCTTTAACGATTCCTAAGGGCGAGTTTACAGCTGTTTTAGGACCTAATGGGGCCGGAAAATCGACGCTCTTGAAAATCCTGGCTTTAATTTCCAAACCCGATTCCGGAGAGGTTAAAATCGGGAAACAATCGTTTGTTAACCTTAAAGGTGAATTAAAACGTAAAATTGGTATCCTTTCACATAGCTCTTTTTTGTATCCAGAGCTTACAGCCTATGAAAATCTTCAGTTTTACGGGCGTCTATATGATGTTGGTCATTTGGAAGAGCAAATAATATCGGTTATTAAAAAGGTCGGGCTCTTGTTAGCTTTAAATGAACCGGTCTATACCTTTTCGAGAGGCATGCTACAGCGTCTATCCATAGCTAGAGCGTTAATTCATAGTCCGGAAGTAATATTTCTGGATGAACCTTTTACAGGATTGGACCAGCAAGGCATCAGTTTGCTTCAAGACGTATTAAAAGATCTAAAGTCCAGTCAGAAAACCATACTTATAGTAACCCATAGTTTTGAACAGGGGATGGAGGACGTTGATCGGATACTAATTATCAATAAAGGCCAGATAGCAGCCGACTTTCCCACTGAAAATCTTCAAGCTGGAGATTTAAAAAGAATCTACTTTGAAAAGGTGGCCAGTTAAATGGGTCGGGCACTCGCTCTAATCACAACTATCTTTAAGAAGGATTTGGTCAGCGAGCTTCGAGCGAAAGAGTCTGTTGTAACCATGGTTACCTTTTCGGTTCTGATTTTAGTCCTCTTTAGCATGGCTTTTGAACCGTCAAGAGAGACTGTTAGGGAAATCCTGCCTGGTCTTATTTGGATGAGTCTGATTTTTTCCGGAATTCTAGGTCTTAACCGCACCTATGCAAGGGAGAGGTTTAATGACTGTTTACTGGGTATCCTGTCATCGCCAATTGCTCCTTACCACATTTATATCGGTAAGGCGGCAAGCAGCCTAGTACAGCTTTTCATCGTAGAAATAATAACGTTTCCTTTGTACTTTGTTTTTTATGACCTTGAAATCGAGGGATCTCTAGGAATTTTGTTGTTAACAATGTTACTGGGTTCGGTGGGCTTTATTTTAGTGGGAACCTTTCTTGCGGCGTTAACCAGTAATCTTAGGTCTAATGAAGCTTTGCTGCCGGTAATCTTATTTCCACTGCTTGTACCTGTTTTATTGGCTTCAATCGAAGCAACTTCCGCGATCTTTGCTGGATTAACACTTAATCAATATCTACCGTGGCTTAAACTAATCCTGGTTTACGATCTTGTATTTCTAGTAGTGCCCTTATTGCTGTTTGATTACCTGATGGAGGTGGATTAATGAAGCATACGTCTTTACTAAAAAGAGTTCTGTTGGCTTCGACCTTTGTTTCAATGTTAGTTTCTTTGTACTTAGTGTTTGTTTGGGTTCCTGTAGAGAGACAAATGGGGCCGGTACAGAAGATATTTTATTTCCATGTTCCCTCAGCTTGGGTAGCTTTCTTGGCATTTTTTGTAGTGTTTGTTGCAAGCATTATGTATCTGAAAACGAAATCAGAAGTTTATGATATTATTGCCGGAAGCTCGGCCCAAGTAGGGGTTATTTTTACAACCATTGTCTTGATTTCGGGTCCAATTTGGGGTAAGGCTTCATGGGGAACATGGTGGACGTGGGACCCTAGGTTGACCACAACCTTGATATTATGGTTTATCTATTTAGCTTATTTAATTATTCGAAACTCGGCAAAAGGGCATGATAAAAATCTTAGGCTCGCTGCCGTCTTTGGGATCATTGGGTTCATAGACGTACCTATCGTCTTCATGGCGGTTCGGTGGTGGCGGACGATCCATCCGGTTATTTTTGAAGCTAATGACATTGGTCTGCCACCCTCTATGCTTACTACCTTAATGGTATGCTTGTTAACCTTTACTTTACTTTATGTCGTATTACTATTAAAAAGCATGAAGATTGAGCAAGTGGAACGCAAACTACAAAATCTTATAAGTGAGGCTCTAAAAGCTTATTAAGGAGGTTTCAATGGATTATTTGTTTTGGGGATATACGATGATATGGGTATTACTATTTTGCTATGTTATTTACTTGGATTTTAGAGAAAGAACGATTCAGGCTAAACTTAACCAGTTAGAGATGGTGTTAGGAAAAAAGTGAAATGGTTTTTTAACGTAGTTATTACTTTTTGCAGATTTGGAAGCTCAAGGTACAAGTTTCTGCTAATATCTAAAGACAGCCGACTCGGCTGTCTTTAGATTTGTCGCTATAAATCTTCTGAAGTTGGTAACTTTAACCGAATATTAAGCTCTTAGTCTCATTAATCGCATATTATTTAATATTACTATAATTGCTGCGCCAGTATCACTAAGGACTGCATCCCATAAAGTAAGCCACCCTGGGAATTTTTATGGAGTTAACTGATAACCAATATTAGATACATGGGAGATCATATCTATTTAAATTTGATACAAAATCAAGTTCTTCATATGAATAGCAGGGTATCAAAAAAACTGTTGACAAATTAGCTGAATGAAGTATACTCATAAGTGAGAATGATTTTCAATATCTTGAACGCGTGCAAGATTAAAATCAAAGGTTATGAACTATTTTTGGAAATTTGGGAGGAGAAACATATTATGAAAAAACGTCGCTTTGCAGGAATGCTTGCTGTACTTACGCTAGCTGGAGCAGTACTTACGGGTTGTTCAGCAACTCCATCGACCACAGTTCAAACGGAATCCAGTTCACCGCAAGGGGAAAAAACAAGTCAAGTTGTCAATATTTATTCTGACCGACATTATGAGACGGATAAGCTGCTCTTAGAGGAGTTCTCCAAGGAAACTGGGATCAAGGTCAATGTCATCGAAGGGAAATCCGATGAATTGATTGAGCGTCTTGCTCGGGAAGGGAAAGATTCTCAAGCGGATCTGCTTGTTACAGCGGACGTCGGTAGACTTCATAGGGCAAAAGAGCAAGGGTTGTTACAATCTGCAGAATCGGATACCTTATCTAAAAACGTTCCAGAGAATCTAAAAGATAAGGATAATCAATGGTATGGTTTAACGGTTCGAGCGAGGGTCTTGGTTTATGCCAAGGATCGGGTAGACCCATCCCAATTATCAACTTACGAAGATCTGACCGATCCCAAGTGGAAAAAGAAAATTCTCGTGCGTAGTTCAGACAATATCTACAACCAATCCTTACTTGCTTCGTTTATCGCTGTGAACGGGGAAGAAAAGGCGAAAGCATGGGCTAAAGGGATTGTCTACAATATGGCGCGTACACCTAAAGGATCGGATCGGGATCAAGCAAAGGCTGTGGTCGCAGGCGAAGGAGATGTCGCCATCATGAACACGTATTATTATGGTCTCCTCCTAAATTCTTCGGATTCCGAAGAAGTCAAGGTCGCTAAACAACTTGGGGTTTTCTTCCCAAATCAAAGCACAACCGGTACTCACATTAATGTCAGTGGAGCTGGTGTAACTGCATCAGCCAAGAATAAAGAAAATGCGATCAAATTAGTTGAATTCCTTTCTAGCGAAAAGGCCCAGAAACAATTTGCCGAAGCAAACTATGAATACCCGGCTAACCCTGCTGTTGAGCCTTCAGACCTTTTGAAGTCCTGGGGAAGCTTTAAACCACAGACTGTCAATCTCACGAAATTAGGCGAGAATAATAAGAACGCTGTACAAATCTTTAGTCAAGTGGGTTGGAAGTAATTCTTTGAGTCAATGAAGGCAGCCTAGGGAGGCTGCCTTCGTCTGGTATGGTCAGTTATGTGGATAGATTAAGGGCGGTGTAAATTTGAGGAGTGGTAGCAGTATCAAACGGAGCTTTAACCTATGGGGAATGTTGAGTGCGTTTTTCGCTGCACTGATCATCTTACCTAATGTTGACTTATTTGGGAATCTGTTTGTTCAACCGAATGAGAATTGGTATCACATAAAAACCTATTTACTTAAAGATTATATTACCAACACTTTGGTAATCATTGGTTTTACTGGTGTATTTACAGTTTTGATTGGAAGCGGGCTGGCATGGTTGATCTCCGCTTATGATTTTCCAGGAAGAAGGATTTTTAATTGGGCTCTGATTCTACCATTGACAATTCCGCCTTATATTGGGGCGTACACTTATAATGGGATTTTAAACTATACTGGAGTCGTACAAAGGGGTCTCAGAAATGTCTTGGAAGTTCAAGTCAATCCGAAGTGGTTAGGTATCATGAACATTCAGGGAGCAATATTCATTTTTGCTGTCTTCTTATTTCCGTATGTTTATACAGTCACCCGTGCGTTTTTAACCAACCAATCAGCGTCTCTTATTGAAAACGCCAGGTTGTTAGGTAAGAATTCACTAGAAATTTTTGTTCAGGTAGTTTTACCTATTTCAAGGGGGGCCATCTTAGGTGGGATGACTCTCGTTATTTTTGAGGTACTCAATGATTACGGAGTAGTCTCTTATTTTGGAGTGCAAACGTTTAGTACCGCGATTTTTAAGGCATGGTTCTCTATGGGGGATATAGACACTGCCGTTAAGCTTTCAGGAGTTTTGATGACTATTGTTATTAGTGTATTACTGCTTGAAAGAGGATTAAGAGGGAGAAAAAAATACAGTTATACCACCTCTAAAGTAAGGCCAATTGTACGGACTCGGCTTAGGGGGATGAAGGGGTTTTGGGCATTTTTCGTCAGTTTTATCGTTCTTAGTTTAGGGTTCATAATTCCAGTCCTTCAACTCCTTGTCTGGAGTACCTTAACTTATAAAAAGGTTCTTAATATAGCATTTCTTAAGTTGCTCACGAATTCGGTCATAGTAGCGCTGGTGGCAGCTTTAATTATCTTGGGGGTTGCTGTGATTATTGCGAATTTTTCTAGGCTTCAAGAAAACTGGGTTGGGAAGCTTTTCTCAAAGGTCACTTTGCTTGGTTATTCGATTCCGGGAGCCGTTATTTCTATGGGAGTGATTCTTTTCTTTGTAGACTTTGATCGTAAGCTAGAGTGGTTCTATAAAGCATTGAACCCCAACTCGATCACTTTGGTTCTCAGTTCGAGTGTTGTTATGCTAATCTTTGCCTATTCCGTTCGTTTTTTAGCCGTAGGATACCAATCCATTGAAGCAGGGTTTGAAAAAGTGGGGAAGAAGTTTTTTGAAGCCTCTCGTATGCTTGGAAACGGGGTAACCAAAACGTTCTTTAGAGTTGACCTCCCTATGATTAAGCCGGTGGTTATCAGTGCTTTTGCGTTAACCTTTGTGGATATCGTTAAGGAGCTTCCGCTAACCCTTATCCTCAGACCGTATAATTTTAATACGCTAGCTACTAAAACTTATGAGTATGCCACGGATGAAATGATTCATGAGGCTGCGATTCCAGCCTTGTTGATTATTCTAGTCAGCATTACTACAGTGTATTTGCTAAATAAACTAGGAGAAAAGGAGGGAATCTAAATGTTTGCCGAAATACGAGGATTGTCCTTTAGATATAAGAATTCATCTGTAGATAACGTTAAGGACTTTAATCTAGAAATGAATCAGGGTGAAGTTACCTGTATCTTAGGGGAAAGTGGAAGTGGTAAAAGTACAGTTTTGCGACTTCTCGCTGGACTTGAATTTCCTTTGAACGGTCAAATGCAAATCAATGGAAAGATACTATTTAATGAACATGAATTCGTGTTTCCGGAAAAACGAGGAATTGGGATGGTTTTTCAGGACTATGCACTCTTTCCCCATATGACGGTGGAGGAGAATATCCGGTTTGGTTTAACGAATTTGAGTAAACAAGAAAAAACCGAACGAATCCGTGAAATGTTGGAACTTGTACATTTAGAGGATTATGCTAAGCGTTACCCCTACGAATTAAGTGGAGGACAACAGCAAAGGGTGGCGATTGCAAGAGCGGTTGCTCCGAAGCCATCGATTCTCTTGCTTGATGAACCCTTTAGTAATTTAGATGCCCATTTACGTCAATCGATTCGGGAAGAGTTAAACGGAATTCTGAAGGATACTGGGATGACTTCGATTTTTGTGACTCATGATAGGGAAGATGCCAAGAGTATCGCTGATCAGGTCGTGATCTTAGATAAAGGGGAGACGATTGGGAAAGGAAAAGCCATAATTATCTGAGTTTATTACTCTCAATTTCTTCGTGTTGCATTTTTCAATTAAGCAAGCTTTAATTATTACGTACCTTTCTAACACATAATTAAACTGTAAGTATCTCTAAAGGAGATAACATTGTGTGTTTGGGAGTTAAGCCATTCGCATTGATCAATTATTTGGCGCTTGGTAAAGTCCACCTTATATATTAAGGAGCGGTCAACGCACAAAGTTGATCCGACAATTTCTACCATCGATCGCAAAATATTGAGCGTATTGTCATTGTGTATAATTGTTTTAGCAATAAGGTTGAGGGCGCTCGCGAAAGAAAGGCGCTCTTCTAATTGCTCATTATATTTACTAGACCCTCTCAATTCAGATAATAGTTGTTTGTCCCAATCTTTTTCCTCATTACTCATATGAACCTCCAAATTATCGATTACACAGAGAAGGTATTCTTTATTAAGTCATTATATCCTTCCGAGAAAGGGTGAAATATGAAGTTTAATGGAGTTTTTGCTCAGTAGATGTTGCCTCAGCGACAAATCCAGACGGAGTTAGCGGTATTCTAACAGGGTCATCTTCAGTTACGTATGTCCTTACGTGAGGAGCATTACGGGATGGTCTATATAGGGAAAAACAACTTTAATGTGCCAATGGCTGCACCGGTCATCACTACTCTCATGAAATTAAATGTTGCGTGTGTAATTACTCCAGATATGAAGCCGTATCTGAGAAACATGTAATTGAAAACTGACCCTGGAATAAAATACATATAAAAATTAAATACATTAGGTTCATGTATTAATGCAAAAAGTGTTGAGAAGAAGAAAATCCATATCCATTCTAATCGTTTATCTCTCGTAACAAAGAGAAGATGCTTTATTTGTCCTTTTAGTTTTGAAAATATGCCTAGCCGACGACTTCTGCCGTTTGTAACAAATAGATATAGCCAGGCATATGGAAAAAATCTAAAAAGTAATTCTTCATTAAAGGCAGGGAAAAATCCCATATAAATAAAGTCTACCAAAGATAAAGGGATGTATGAAGAAGTGCTTTGGCCCCTACCAACAGGAATTGAAGACATTCCAAACGTTACTGGGAGATATTGAATAATAGAAAGAATGTAATAGAGAAATAGTGCAATTATTATCGGGTGCATAATCGCTTTAAATATATTATTGCAAATAAATAGCTTCTTAAATAGGAACCAGTATTTCGGTACTATAACTAATATATACGTGAGCATAATAAATAATTGCCAACTGTCTGAAAAATCCTGTTCTAATTGAATATCACTGGGACTATTTATTAAGTATCTGTGATTTATAAAGGATAGTACAACTCCTAATATCAGTTATCTTTTTGGTTTTAACTTCAAGCATGTCAAACACCTCCTCGCTAAATCTATGATTTTGGAGGTACAAGTATTACAAGTTTACAAATCATTTCTTGTAGGTGGTTAAACCAATATATATGATAGAGATTTAAACAAAGACATCCAAGCACGAATGTAGAGTCTGTTCAGAGGATGTCTTTGTATGTTGAGTGCTTTGAAATATTCTGTAATTGTTTATGTTAATGAAACAAATCTTTTAGACAGGTTCTAATCAATTGGAGATGATCAAGATAATCTTAATCCCTTCTCGTTCCTTCTGCGTCGTATTTTACAACCATCATGGTGACAGCAAGGTTAATCAGAGCATTTTGCGACATTCTGGTTAATATAGTGCAAAATCACCACTATATGTCTCCGTAGAGACTATTTTCAGCCTTATGATAACTGGAAGTATTGACTTTAAAATTATATCTTTTATATGTTAAGAAAGTGCTCAGTGGGGATAATAACCAAAAAAAATTATTATTTATTATTGAAAAAAAGCGAATGACAATATAACAATTGCGCAGAGAGAATGGATTAAAAGTATATATAGAGAGATTAACGCTCCTCATGAGCTAATATACCTGGATGTGTCAAATGAAATATGCCTTAAGCAAATATCTAATAGGCGAGACGAGCAACCAGAAAGATCTACGACGGATACAGAAGAGATGTTTAATCAAGTCACAAAATATTTTGTAGAGCCAAGTTTAGACGAGGGATTTAATGTGATTAAGATTGAGGAACACGTATAACAAAGCCATGCAGAAGACCAACCTCCGCTGCATAAAATTTGTGGTTCGCTCGATCACTGTACTACTGAATTTTTACTCCGCTCCGGTGGGCCCCTGATGGCGGCATTAAAGCATACTTATATCTGGATTATTAAAGTTCAACTGTTAAACAAAAAATAAAAAGGGGTGGGGCAACTGAATATAACACGCAGTTCCCGCAACTTAGAATTGGGGCAACTAACCAACTCCTAGCCTACTCATAACTTACTTTATGATCGCTTCTAATTTAAGAATAATTTCTTCAATCGTTTCTTCCGGCACTTTGCATATAAAACTCGCGTTTCTTACTCTCCAGTCTAGAGATTTAATTTGATCTGCCAACACAACACCTCTGATTTCTAATTCCTCTGGAAGTTTAACTTCGAATGGAAATCCTTTTACCCGGCTGGTAATCGGGCAAAAAATACCCATTCCTGTCTTACTATTATATTCCTTTGCGGATATAACCAAGGCAGGTCTGGTCCCTTGTTGTTCATACCCGGCCTGTGGATTTAACTGAATCCATACTATATCACCACGTTCTGGCGCATACTTATTCACCATTTTTCCCCTCCAACCGGCTCTCCCCAATTTATTTCTTCCGGCTCATATTTATCAGGGATTTGGGCAAGTAATTCTATTAAATCGTATTTTTTTCGAGTGACGATGATCTTATCTCCATCAAGTTCGACATCAATTGGGGTCCCGTCATTAATTTTTATTGAATTAGCCATTGAAGCCGGTATTCTTATACCAATGCTATTTCCCCATTTCCGGGCCATTGCCTCCATAGAGTGTCGCCTCTTTCTTTTCATTTAGTTTATACAAAGTATATACATTGTAATGAAATTTATCAACTTGAAAATACCTACAAATTTCAACCAACAATTGTGACAGAGCCAAAATAAAAGTAGGTACTTGTCTAATCAATCGCTTCCGTTTTAGTAGACATAAATCGCGGTCTGATACAGTGGTTTATCATACAACCATAGAAATAGAAATTGAGAAAGGCTAAAATGATTAACCGATAAACTGTAAAGTAGTAGAGCTTCGGGCCATAATGGTGAAATGATTTATGATGGAGACAGCAGAGGTTCAACCAATTTAGAAGGAAATACAATGGTTGAATATTCCATGCTCTTTCCATCAAGTTGGACATTAAATGGCACGGTTTTTGAAGATAGTAATA
>JADQBO010000242.1 GCA_016278585.1 Desulfosporosinus sp. | reverse complement strand
TTGGACCATCCTGTATATAAATCTCCAATTTCAGCAACAGCTTGGCTAAAATAGTTCGGACAAATAGAGTACTGGGCTATTTGCTCCTGATTAATCACTGGATCAGGGTTCGCAAAAAAATGTTCTCGCTCATAAATTTTAAGCCTTATAACATCTAGAACAGAATCCGACTGCGATACAATTACTAAGTCTGCAGACCCGAAGTCAATAATATGGTTGGGTACCAATATCTCTTCCAAGAATTTAGCCCCCCTTTAAGTTTTTATTAGTTATTTCCACATAAAGGTTTCTTTAGCCAAGAATTTGAGATATCGTTATGTTACGCAAGTGTGTAACGGGGACGGTCCTTTTAACACAAAAATAAGTTTTTGGACTAACTATCTGTCTTACTCGACGTGTTAATGCAGCATTCTAGTTATTCATTGACCGCTTGGTCAAAGAGGGGTATAATCCTATTAATGATTTATACTGTTGATAACTGATTTAAGTGCAGTTAACAAGGAGAGAACAGTTTGTATAATAATTTTGAAAATCTAAATAGTGAAAAGAAGCAACGTATTTTAGATGCCTGTATCTATGAGTTTGCCGAACGAGGATATGAGAAGGCCTCAACCAACACGATTGTTAAGGAAGCGGGTATTTCGAAGGGGATTCTGTTTCATTATTTTAAGAATAAAAGAAGTTTATTTTTCTATGTCGTCGATTACAGCATTCAAAAAATGATTGAAGAATATAAGAAATACCCATTGACAGAGACAAGGGATATCTTTCAAAGGTTGAGCGAACTGGGGGTGATTAAACTTAAAATAGCGTATGATCATCCCTATATTGTTAAACTATTCATGGAAGCACTTGCAAGTTCTCCACAAGACATGGGATCCGAAATCGAAAAAAAATATATTCAAGTCTCAAAGGAACTTATGCCTTCGTTTTTTGAAGATATTGATTACTCAAAGTTTCGAACCGGCGTAGAAACCTCTAAGGCGATTCAAATAATCATGCTTTTTCTAGGGGCGCTAGGAGAAAAATATCTTCAGGATTTTAAAGGTAAGGAACAAGAGTTGTTCCGGAATTATGATAAAATTTTGCTAGAGTATCATGAGTTTATGGAAATCTTAAAGTTTGGGATGTATAGTTCAGAAGGAGGGGTGAAATGACGGACATTCTTATGGAAGGAAAAGATATTCGTAAGCGTTATCGGACAGGGGAAGTAGAGATCGAAGTCTTAAAGGGGATCAACTTCCAAATCTTCTACGGAGAATTCATTGTCGTATTAGGTCAAAGTGGCTCTGGTAAGACCACGTTACTGAATATTATTGGTGGAATGACCCAGGCCTCATCGGGTGAGCTTTATTACAAGGGTGAGCCACTACATAAGATTGATGATCAAGAACTCACTCTTTATCGACGTCATGAGGTGGGCTTTGTCTTCCAAAACTATAACTTAATGCCAAATCTCACAACCTATGAAAATGTTAGGTTAGCCAAGGAAATCGCCCAGAATCCACTCTCCGTCTCAGACATTTTACGTGAAGTGGGTCTTGAATCGTGGTCGGATCATTTTCCATCCCAGCTCTCAGGAGGCCAACAGCAGAGGGTTGCTATTGCTCGAGCTATTGTTAAAAACCCGGAGTTATTACTCTGTGATGAGCCAACTGGAGCCTTAGATATTCAAACCGGGATTCAAGTTTTAAAAGCATTACAAAAACTAAACCGTGAGTACCATAAAACGGTAATGATTATTACTCATAATGTTGAAATTGCCAAAATGGCGAACCGTGTTTTTTACTTAAAAGATGGGTTGCTTGATGATATTAAAGTTATAGAGCATCCCTTGTGTCCTGAGTATATCTCATGGTGATGCTTAGAAGAAAGAACTGGAGAGATATCAAAGAGAATAAAGGGGTCTATTTTGCTTGCATCGTGGTCATCTCCCTGGGTTTGCTCATTTATACGGCTATGTCCATAGCGGTGGAGAGCATGGATAAGGCCTTAGAGAATTTTTATACGGAAACAAACTTTGCGGACGGATTTATGAGCGTAACAGGTTACCCCGATAGCAAAGTTAACACATTATCGCTCATCCCTGGAATTGATCAAGCAGCAGGACGAATTGTCAAAGAGGTGCGGATTATTGATCAACAGAAAGACTCGAATCGTTCTTTGAAAATGTTGACCCTTAATCGTCCAAATACCTCACAAATTAACCAAATTCACCTCACAGCGGGGCAGTTACCTAGAGAAAACCATTCTGAAATACTCGTGGATCCCAAATTTTTGGCCGCCAATCACTTGTCGATAGGGGATACCATCGATGTTAATCTTGAGGGTAATCAAGTATCCTTTATTATTACTGGAACTGCGCAAAGCCCAGAGTTTATTTACATTATGAGAAATGCCCAAGACCTTTATCCATCCCCAGAAGACTTTGGCATCGCGTACGTTTCCTTTAGCACCCTTAAAGGGCTCGTTAAGGAAAAGGGACAAGTCAACGATCTCGTGATAACTCTCAAGGACGATGTTAGTTTTGATTTAGTTAAGGACAGCCTTCAAGCAGAGTTAAAACCCTATGGAATTCGGAGCCTTGTTCCCCGTAAAGATCAAACGAGTCACGCTATTATGACTAGTGAGATTAAACAAATCCGTACAATGACGAAAACTCTACCGGTGGTGTTTTTGGGCGTGGCTGCAATAATTCTGTATACCATGTTGCGACGCCTGATTGAACAACAACGGGCGATCATTGGGAACCTTAAGGCTTTTGGCTATACGGATCGAGAGATTATCTTACATTACCTTACTTATCCGGTGGTGATAGGGATTACGGGGGGATTATTGGGGGGGTTAGCCGGGGTAGCTCTTTCCTTTCCTTTAACGACCATGTACAAGGCATTTTTTGATTTACCTGGACTCAAAAGCGAATTCTCTCTCAAATACCTCTTTTTTAGCCTAGCGCTAGCACTCATTTTTAGTGTTCTTAGTGGGATAAAAGGAAGTCTTGATATTTTACATTTAGAACCAGCCCAGGCTATGAGGCCTCCTGCCCCAGGGACTGCGTCTAGAACTATCATCGAAAAATTTACATGGTTTTGGAAAAACCTCTCGTCTCAAGCCCAAATGGGTATTCGAGATGTGTTTCGCACCCCAACTAGAAGTCTCTTTAACGTCATCGGAATTGCAGTAGTTTTTAGCTTAATGACCGTTTCTTGGTCAATGCAGAACATGACAGAATTATTGACCGTAGTCCAATTAGAACAAGTACAAACCTATGATGTCAAATTACAGTTAAGCCAGCCTTCTCCCACAGGTGCCACAAAACTTGCCGTCGCCCATGAACCGGGGGTAACAAAAGTAGAACCTTTACTGGAAATACCGGCTACGTTGAGAAACGGTTGGTTACAGAAAGATGTGGCTCTGATGGGGCTTTCTAAGGAATCCACACTCTATAATATTCTAGATAAAAAGGGTCAACGGGTGGAGGTTCCTGACCAGGGGGTTTTGCTTTCCGAACATTTAGCTAAGTCCTTAAATGTCAAAGCAGGAGACCAGATTTACGTAGAAAGTCCCTTGCGCAGAGAAACTGTCGGTCAGAAGGGTGAGAAACTGTTTGTTAAAGGGGTAGTTCCTCAGTATGTAGGGCTTAATGCTTTCATGGAGGAAAAACAATTACAACGTTTTCTAAGACAAGGAGAAATCAGTACATCTATGCTGATCGAGATGGATGCTTCTGAGGTAGGACCCCTCAAAACTAAATACCGTAATGCTAGTAATGTGGCCTCAATCGAATCCCTAAAGGATACGGGGGATAAAATTCGAAAAATGATGGATTCGTTCGGGTTCACTGTCTGGATACTCGCAATTCTGGGTGGGATTTGCGGATTTGCCCTTATCTATAATGCTAGTATTATTTCTCTCTCTGAACGGAAACGTGAATTGTCATCTCTCCGAGTGTTAGGGATGACACCAAGAGAGGTATTACGGATAATCACCTCGGAACAATGGACGTTATATGCCTTTGGGATTCTGCTTGGTATTCCTATGGCCTATGGGTTAAATCTGAGTATGGCACAGTCAATGAGCAATGATATGTACTCTCTTCCGGCAGAACTACCGCTCATGGCTTTACTGGGTGCGGCTGCAGGAACCGCCTTTTCTGTTTTGGTGGCTCAAAGCAGGGCTTACTATAAAATAAAGTCCCTTCCCTATGTTGAGATTCTGGCAACACGAGATTAGGATTGAAGTTTAAAGTACAATAAACCAATAAACCATTAAACTATTTAAGCTAAGTGCGCAGTAATAGACATGCATAAACAGTAAAGAAAGAATTTGAGTTGACTCTGAAATGTTTAGAGTTTATGAGAGGGTGATTAGCATGGCCATTGAAAAAACAAACGTTAAGCAAACTCCAAAAATGTTTAAACTACCCAATCTTAAATCTCGCAAGTTAGTAATTGCAGGAGGGCTTGCACTCCTCGTTCTTATTTCTGCCACCATCTTAAACGCCATGCCTCTAGCGGTTAACGTTATTACTCTGCATCCCAAGGACTTTACCAAAGGGTTCACCGAGGAAGGACAAGTTATGGCTGCCCAAGAATGGCCAATCTTTAATCCCATTGAGGGTGAATTACAATCCCTCAAAGTCCAAAATGGTGACAGCGTTAAGAAGGGACAAGTGCTCATAGAAATAAGTACCAGTGACTTAAATTTTCAGGTGGAAGGGTTGAAAGCGCAATTACAAAGTCTGGAAGGACAACGCTTACAGAATTATAAAAGCCCTAACGAAGCACAACTTGCCCAACAAAGGTTACTAATACAGCTAGCCGAAAAGGATGTTCAGACAGAGGAACTAAACTCAGCTAGAATGAAGGCACTCTATGACGCTGGATCAGTTGCCCTTGTCCAATATGAAGAAGCTCTGGCAGCGTCCGAGAAGGCGAAAAGTCTATTGGAGCAACAGAAGTTAGGCTTGCAACTGATCTATGAGCAACATCAGACGCCCCAAGGGACAGAACTTTACTATAGTCATCAGAAGAAAGCCCTTCAAGTACAAATCGATCAATTGGAAGATAAAATTTGCAAAGCAGTCGTTGTAGCTCAACAAGACGGAACCATTAAAGACCTTTATCTTAAAAAAGGTAACGTTATCCCTAAAGGCCAGCAAATCCTGACCGTATTCACAAATGAGGGTTATAAAGTGGAGAGTTTTGTCCTAGCCAGTGATGCTCTAGATATCAAAGTAGGAAACCCGGTTCAAGTAATTCAAACGACCAGTTCGGGTCATAAATCCTTTGAAGGTACTGTAAGCAACCTTGATATTTCAGCGGTGGAGAGGATTTCCCCACTCGGCCTAAAGGAAAACCGTGTCAAAATAACGATCTTGCTTGCTGAACCCTTTCCGAACGTCGTTCTTGGAAGTAATGTGGATGTCAAATTTATTATAAAAAAGATTCCTGATCAACTAATGATCCCGAAAATTGCCCTTTTTCCTTATCAAGAAGGGGATGCAGTTTGGATGATTCGGGGGGGGAGGCTGAAATCCAACCCGTAAAGAAAGGATTGGAAAATGACAGCCAGGTAATTATTGAGCAAGGATTAGAGGAAGGAGATCTTATTCTGCAAGACCCTAACGTAAAGGACCTCAAAGAAGGCAAACGTCTTAAAGCAGAATGATACGTTTACTAAAGTAATCATCCTTGATGATTTATGGTAGCCTTGATATAATTAGCAAGAAATTGTTAGGACAATGAATACAATTTCCCAGAGGAGGGGAAGATGTGTTAGAAACTATTAAAAATTCTCCAAATTATCGCTGGTTTGTCTTAGCTACAGTGGCGGTTGGTACCTTTATGTCCACTCTTGATAGCAGTATAGTCAATGTAGCCTTGCCTACTATATCGAGAGAATTTCAGTCGGATCTTTCTACAATCCAATGGGTAGTGAGTGCTTATCTTTTGACAATTACCAGTTTATTGCCAGTCTTTGGTCGGATTGCTGACATGTTTGGGCGTAAAAAAGTCTTTGCTCTTGGTTTTATAATCTTTACTCTAGGTTCAGTTTTATGTGGGTTCGCCCAAAATATCTGGTTCCTAGTAGGGACCAGGGTGTTGCAAGCTGTGGGTGCTTCCATGTTAATGTCTAACAGCGCGGCTATCATTACCGCAATTTTCCCACCTAAGGAGCGGGGTAGAGCGCTAGGTCTGACCGGAACCGTTGTTGCATTAGGATCACTGACAGGCCCTGCTTTAGGCGGAATTATAATTGGCATTTCTAGTTGGCGCTCAATTTTTTTCATCAATATTCCGATTGGCATCATCGGCTATATCGCAGTACTCTTGATTCTACCGAAGGATGTACCTAACGAACATAAAGAGAGTTTTGACGTTACAGGGGCTTTTACATTTACGTTTGGGATGATCGGTGTGCTTTTGGGAATAACGAATGGTGAGGCGTGGGGGTGGTCAAGTCCTCCCGTGCTATTAAGCCTAGTACTAGGAATAACGTCACTGGTCTGGTTTATTATAACTGAACGTAGGGTCCAGCATCCTATGATTGATTTATCCCTTTTTCGCAACCGTCCTTTCTTTATAGGTAATCTTGCCGGAGGGCTCTCCTTTGTGGCTATGTTTTCCAACGTCATTCTCTTACCTTTTTACTTACAAGGGATTCTTCACTACGAACCTTCCCAGGTTGGCTTGATATTGATGGTTTTCCCATTAGTAATGGCATTTGTAGCTCCTCTTAGCGGTCATGCTTCTGACAAATTTGGACCGATGATTCTTACAACAAGCGGTTTAGTTATTACCGCATTAGGCTTGTTTTATTTTACCACCCTTACAACTACGTCGAGTTTTATTCAGATACTTCCTGGCCCTATACTCTCAGGCCTGGGAGCCGGTATGTTTCAATCTCCGAACAATAGCAGTGTCATGAGTTCAGTTTCCCCTCAAAAACTTAGTATTGCCGGCGGAATTAATAGTCTTGTTAGAAACTTAGGAATGGTTACGGGTATTGCTTTAGCTGTATCGTTATTCGATGTTTGGGGCGGTGTTACCCTACCCCAGCCAGGTCAAATAGAAGGCTTTATGTCTGCATATCATTCGGTAATGTTCGTGGCTATGGGGATTGCTCTTGTGGCAGCAGTGGTCTCCTACAATCGTAAAAGTTATGCTAAGGCTAGCTAATCCTTTAAAACACCCTTGACAATAGGGCTAAGTAGTGTAAACTATATAAAACTGTTAAAATGACGATGAGAGGAAATAGTACAGTTCCTTTTCCGTTTTAGAGAGCTGCCGGGTGGTGAAAGGCAGTATGGAATAGGCTTGGAACTCCTCCTCGAGTAGCCGACCGAAATTGATATAAAGTAGGCTCGGACGGAGCTTCCACCGTTAAAAGGAAGGAGATATCAGAACTTCGATGGTTGAAGTTTGATGCACGTAGTTCAACGTTGTTTTCGGTCGGACTACGAACCACGAACTACGGACCACGATTAACTCTCGTATCTACAGAGAAGACGGCTATTTGCCGTCAACTTGAGTGGTACCGCGAACTAACCCTTCGTCTCAATTCAGAGACGAAGGGTTTATTTTTATTTTAGGGAGGAATTTTATATGCGTAGATTATATGTTTTTGATACCACCCTTAGAGATGGGGAGCAATCTTTAGGGATTACTCTAAATGTTAAAGAGAAGTTAGAAATAGGTCAACAATTAGTCAAGCTTGGTGTAGATATCATTGAAGCCGGTTTTCCGGCTTCTTCGCCAGGGGACTTGGAATCCGTCCGAACGATTGCCAGGGAACTTAAAGGAGTTATCATCTGCGGGTTGACCCGAGCAGTAGTATCTGATATCGATCTTTGTGCTGAAGCTCTGCGCAAAGCGGAGTACCCTCGAATCCATACGGGGATTGGGGTATCTCCAGTTCACATGGAAAAGAAATTAAAACTTACCCCTGACCAGGTTGTGGAACAGGCAGTTGCGGCGGTTAAGTATGCCAAAAAGTATGTAAGCGATATTGAGTTCTATGCTGAGGATGCTTTTCGCAGCGACCCCCTATTCCTAGCCAGGGTGATTGAACAGGTTATTTCAGCTGGGGCAACCGTGGTGAATATCCCGGATACGGTGGGTTATGCAAACCCGTGGGAATATGGGGATTTGATCGGATCAGTTGTTAAAAACGTAAAGAATATTGATAAAGCCATTGTGAGCGTTCACTGCCATAATGATTTGGGAATGGCAACGGCCAATTCCTTAGCCGGTATTAAAGCGGGAGCTAGCCAGGTGGAGGGAACGATCAACGGTATTGGAGAACGGGCCGGAAACACTTCTTTGGAAGAGGTCATTATGTCAATCTACACCCGGCGTGATGGGTACGGCGTAGAGAGTCACGTGAACACCCGCGAGATATCAGCCACTAGTAGGCTTGTTTCTCGGATAACAGGAGTGACAGTCCCAGACCATAAGGCGATTGTAGGAGCCAATGCTTTTAATCATGCCTCAGGAATTCATCAAGATGGAGTTCTCAAGGACAGAGAAACCTATGAGATTATTAAACCTGAAACTATCGGAGTACCACAAAATCTGATCAGCCTTACAGCCAGATCAGGAAGACATGCCCTTAAACATTGTCTAGAGGAATTGGGGTACCATGTGGAAGGCACACAACTTGATGAGGTTTATCAACGGTTCTTACACTTAGCGGATCTCAAGAAAGAGGTGTTTGACCAAGACCTTTACGTCTTAATGGGGGATTCAGAAAGTGGGGTAAGCAGTATTGTTCTGCAGAGCATGGCTATAGCGACAAGTGGTGTCGAGATGGCTACAGCTACTGTAACCCTAGAAATTGAGGGGAACATGATGACTGATGCCGCTTGTGGTAATGGTCCTGTGAACGCCTTATTTAACACGATTGACAGGATAACAGGAAGTAATGCAACGCTCGAAGATTATACCCTTAAGTCTGTCACGCGAAGCAGCGAGGCTCTGGGAGAGGCCACGGTTAAGTTGCGCTATGAGGATGGTCGTCTTGTAGTAGGAAAAGGTTTTTCAACGGATGTTATCGAAGCCAGTGCTAAAGCATATATTAATGCCTTGGAAAAAAGAGTTGAGTTCAAGACAGAGTAACAAATTAGAATAGAGTTTTAGTAAAACCAAGTTAAAGGCAGTCGTATCGGAATTATCCGTTCGACTGCCTTTAAAAGATTATTAATAGCTCTAGGCCGAGGATGAACTGCCTGTGGCATAGAATAGTTCTATTAAGCACGCGAGGCCTTTTTTGTTTCCTTTGCAGGGCGAGGTTCCTTACTATTTTCGTGAATCATTAAAGGAGGAATCGTTTCTTCAAGGAGCTGACTCGTTCCAGTGAAATGAGCACCTTGTTCAACTTTGAATTGACGTGTACAAATATCCCCAAATAAGCGGGCAGTAGCGTTTAATTCTAAAAGATCTGTTGTCTTTATGTTTCCACGCACTTCTCCAGCAATACTTACAGTATTCGCCTCGATATCAGCCTTTAAGATAGCGCTGGTACCGATTATCAAATCACCAGTTGCGTGAACACTCCCTTCGATTTTTCCGTCAATCCTTGCATTTCCGTTGATCGTAATCGATCCTGTGATTTGGCAGTCAGCAGCAATTAACGTAGTATTACCATTCGATTGAGAGGATGAACGTTTTTTAAACACCGCACTAGACCTCCTTTGTTACTATTGAGAAAGTTAGGGGATCTACATTTTTTCCATTAACAATGATACCGTAATGAAGATGAGATCCTGTACTTCGCCCGGAATTTCCACTATAGGCGATAAGGTCTTGTTTTTTTACTTGGTCGCCTTTCTTTACCATAAGGTTGGAATTATGACCGTAAAAGGTTACAATTCCCTGGCCGTGATCGATGTCAACTCTTAGTCCGAAAACTGGATTTCTACCAGCAAATGTAACAATTCCATCGGCTGTCGCTAAAACAGGAGTTCCATAATTACAGGCGATGTCAATTCCGTTATGAAACTCAGTTGACCATCCTCCAAAGGGATTCCGACGATATCCGTGAGGAGAGGTGATTTCTGCTTTAGCCGGAAGAATACTTGGAGTGTGTGCAAGTTCAGTTTTTTGAAGGACAGCCGCTTCGTAATACCGTTCTAATAAACTTAAATGGTCAGAAACAATTTGAACCCTTTGGTCAGGCGTTTGAATTGGAGGGTCAGCTACCATAAAGTTCTGAGCATCAGGTGTAATACCACGGCTAAGAGATGCGGATGAAGACTTGGGATGTAACGGTATAATCGAGGATAATTTCCCTTCGAGTTCGCTAATTCGTGTGAGGTCTTCCTTTATTTGAGCAGTCTTTTCATTTAAGTTGGAGATTTCCCGATCGCGCTCTTCAATTGTAGATTTGAGTTGACTAATGTGGTCTATAGTTGGTTGGAGATCCTTTATGTAATGACTTAGATAGAGGTTTCCAGCAAATAGACCTATAATCATCACCCCTATGAAAAGCATTCCTACCCCAAGATATCCCTTGCCAAGTTTAGAGAACTGAACTTGGCGGGTGTTGGAATGGCCGGGTGGAATGACTATAATCGTATATTTATCTTTCATCTATTCCTCCAGAATATAATTGACACATTATGATTATTTCTGTGCCATTTCTAGCTTAAATATCAATTTCCTATGTGTACAATAAACGGCATTGAAGTGCTTGTCAAGAAATCTGTTGGGTCACATCGGATTATTTTTTTATTTAGCAGCTCAATATTGAATCAATGGCAGAAAAGAATTTAATAATAAGCTAACTTAACTTCTTTGCTAGTGCAAATTGTGATTATCTGTAAGGGGTAATGTCTTTGGAATGTCAAGTTATTCATTGGCCAAATGGAACTTGGCCGATCTCTGGAGAGGATTCGAAGCTTAAGTCTAGAGCAACTAGGTATACATAATACATAAATTAGTAGGGTTTACTTTTATTTAAATAATTCTATATAATAGAATAGGTGCAGCTACGCTTGTTTAGGATGAGTGAATTATGAAAGGCGCGCTAAGAGATAATCTATGCGCGCTTTCTGAATGGAGAAAAGTGCCCGGTATCCCAGAGAAGGGGCATTTTAAACCACATATTATTAGGGAGGATGTGTTAGGTTTTGGAAACGAAAATGCCAATGGTCCTTGACGTTATAAGTGAAAATATTATTAAGCATGGTAGTCCGCTGGCTTTAAAGGGTTCAGAGGTTGCCTCTTGGGCAAAGGGACTTGACTTACCGGTTAAAGGGGAATTGCTTTTCTATACTGGCGGGGAATATCAGATGCTCCCTTTTATTGACTCTTTGGTCAAAACGATTACTCATCTCGATCAGGGCAGTAAAGTCTTTTCCATGATGATGGGTGCCCGAAATCTCCTAAGTAAGACCGGGATCAGCCCGGAAAAAATGTACGCTTCGGTACTTGCTAAGGACAAGGATAGGTATAATAGTGTATGCTTTAAAGCTGCAGAGGTCCTTAAAGAGCTAGGTTACGAATTCTGTTATGCTGGAAATGAGGAGCTTTACAGCGGTGCTTTGTTATACGAATTAGGCTATTTGGAAGATATGAAAGACTATGTCCAAAGTGTGGTCAAGGTGATTAAGAAGAGCGGTGCTAAAACCATTGTTTGCCTCTCTCCTCATGCGGCAGAAGTTTTTAAGTTCGTATATCCAAAAATGGTGGAGGATTTTGATTATGAAATCCGTACTTTTGTAGATCTAGTCTGGGAACGGCGAGATAAGTTAGCTAAGATTCAATTTAAGAAACCAGTCGTTATTCATGATTCTTGTCGTTTGGCTCGTGAATTAGGGATTCACCAAGAATTAAGAGAAATTATGGAAAGCGTTGGCGCTGAAGTGAAAGAAGCCCCTATGAATCGGGAATGGACATCATGTTGTGGAGGACCGATTAAAATTTTGTTTCCCGAGTTATCTCATGTAATTGGCGGGCGCCGTGTGACTGAGTTGAAGGAAAGCGGCTCAGAGCATATTTTGACCTCTTGTCCATATTGCTTGTCAGCCTTAGAAGGCGGACAAGCCAAAGGGGATCCGGCGGTAATTGAAGATTTAATCGAATTCTTATACAGGGGGGTTAAAGCATGACAGTGGATTTAAGAAAGGACTTTGTCAGGTATGCCAAGTCCCTTGATGCAGCTAGTGAGGACAAAAATATTCGGACTGCTATTTCTAGGGCAGTCAGCTCTTATCGGAGCACAGTTTCCGAAACCCTTGAGCGTTTTCCACATACGCCGGAGTTGGCAGAGGAAGTGCAAGAGATCAAACGCCAATCTGTGGCTAATCTAGACAATCTATTGGAACAAGCTATGGCCTCAGTAGAGCGAAACAAAGGAAAAGCATTTTACGCCAAGGATCATCAGACTGCTTTAGAAATGGCCCTTAACATTATCGGCAAGGGTAAAACTATCGTTAAAGGAAAAAGTATGCTGGGTGAAGAACTTCATCTGCGTGAGTACCTGGAGGAAAACGGTAACGAGGTCTGGGAGACTGATTTGGGAGAGTTCATACTCCAACTACGTAAGGAACGCCCTATGCATATTCTTTCTCCTTCAATTCATGTTCCCCGGGAACAGGTAGCAGAGGTTTTCAGTAAGTTCTTTAATAAAGAAGTACCACCGGACATTGCCGAAGAAGTTAAGGTCGTGAGAGAATTCCTACGTGAAAAGTATTTTACGGCGGATATAGGAATCAGCGGTGCCAACGTGGTGGCAGCGGATACCGGTTCAATGGTTATTATCGAAAACGAGGGAAATGTCCGACTGGCAACTGGAGCGCCTCCGGTTCATATCGTCATGGTGGGAATTGAGAAATTAGTACCTACGTTCCAAGATGCGATGAAAGTTGCAGAGGTTACCTGGCGATATGCTCAATATGGGGTTCCAGGTTACGTTAATATTGTGAGCGGTCCTAGTAAAACGGGCGACATCGAAAAGGTTACGACTTATGGAGCACATGGTCCTAAGGAATTCTATGTCATCTTTGTAGATAATGGTCGAACTGAAATGGCAAATGAGGTTAAGTTTAGCCAGGCCTTGCATTGTTTACGTTGTGGTGGATGTATGTACGAGTGTCCCGTGTTCCAAGTAACGGCAGGTCATTTTGGACATATTTATATGGGAGGCATAGGCACAGTCTGGACGGCATTTGTGGCTGGAGGCATGGAGGCAGCGGCTCCCCTTGCTTATTCCTGCCTGCGTTGTGGTAGATGTGTAGAGCGGTGTCCGATGAGCATTGAAGTTCCTGCTATGATGGGGGAACTTCGAGAACGCATTGTTTACGGTAAATAACGAAGCGTAAAGAGTAAAAGAAATTATCAAAAACCGCAAGCGTCCTCACTCACTTTGATTATTAAAGTGAAATGAGGACGCTTTTTGATGGTTGTGACCACTTAGGATTCTAGAGACTAAGTGGTCACACAGCGGCATTTTACTGTACTAGGGAGAAAGTATAAACTAACGGTTACCTGTCAGAATCGAACCTCTCAGGCAGCATAAGTGCAACTAGGCCGTTTCTTTCTCTTAAGCTTAGTGTTAGCTAGTTTCTTAATGGATTTTTCTAGGGGGAAACACCACGTATATGTAGGTTTTTATAAAGCATACGT
>JADQBO010000198.1:10768-13691 GCA_016278585.1 Desulfosporosinus sp. | reverse complement strand
TCGAGTGTAGGAACTTCCTTGAATATTAAGCATACTGCTGCAACTCCGTTAGGCAATAAAGTCTCTGCAACGGCTGAACTCGTTGAAATAGATCGCCGTCGACTGGTTTTTTCAGTAGAAGCATTTGACGAAGCTGGACAAATCGGCTTAGGAAGGCATGAACGTTTTATAATTGATATTGAACCTTTCCTTGCTAAAACTCAACTTCGTAAACAGGGGATATAAAGTGGACGGATTCAATACTTTATCTAAGATGATTATTGGGGAACAAGTCATTGATAAATCACGTTTTATTGGTATTGCAGTTCCACTGACAACGTTAGAGCAAATAGAAGAGACTATGCTGAAGATTCGTGAAGAATATCCAAATGCCCGTCACTACGTCTATGCCTATCGTTTATACGATCGATTCATTGAGAAATCTTCTGACGATGGAGAACCTCAAGGGACCGGTGGTCGCCCAATACTGGATATTCTTCAACACCGAAACATCTGGAATGTTTTATTGGTTGTAGTTAGGTATTTTGGGGGTATACTTCTGGGAACAGGGGGTCTATCTAGAGCATATGGTGGAACTGCTCGGCTAGTTACCAATGATACTGATTTAAAAAGGTCAATCATATATCACATATACCTTTTGAGATTACCTTATGAATGGTTTGAAGTGCTTAAGTATCAATTCGATCAGCATAATTGGTTAATTGAAAACGAAGGTTTTAGTGAAGTGATCCAACTACTTGCTTATATACCTAAGCAAGAGGTGGAGTTATTTATAAAATGGATCGATAATTTTACCAGAAAACAAGTGCATTATGAAGATCAGGGAACCGTTTGGAAGTAAATAATTAGTTAGAATTTTTTATAAGTTTTGAAGAGTTGAACTTTAGGGAAAGTGAACACAATCACTTTCTTTCTTCATATATATATGTTAAGATAATAGTGAAGATAAGGACAGCTGATGATCAGACAGATAGTGAATATAAAAACTAGTAATTATTTGTTAAGGAGGCGATTTTATGTTAGCTTTCATTCCAGTCCTAATAATTGGGGGATTTCTTGGGGGATGTGCAGTGGTTATAACAGCTTCGTGTTTTCAACTTGTTAAATTAACTGTAAAGTTACCCAAAAATGGTGGATCCATGCCTAGGGCGATAGAAGCTTAGCAATGGGAAAATGGTCGTAAAACTTATTGGGTATATAAATTATAAAAACACCCCTTCATATGAGGGGTGTTTTTTTTAGCCAAGTATTTCTAAAAAGATTACTTAAAGACACTTTGATTACGGCCCGTGGTTTTTGCTTGATATAGAGCATGATCTGCTCTTAAAATTACAGAAGCAGGGGAGTCTGAAGGGTGCCAAAGCGTTAGCCCGATACTTACGGTAACGGATACATTAACACAAGTTTTTGAATAATGAACTTGTGTATTTTCTATTACTTCCCGAATTTTTTCACTGATAAATAGTACAATTTTCTCGGTAGCTTCGGGAATTAGAATGACAAATTCTTCTCCTCCATAACGGGCTATGAGATCCTCTTCTCTTAAATTGTTTTTAAGCTCTGTTACAATTGTTTGCAGCACAGTATCTCCAAATTGATGGCCGTAGCAGTCATTAATTTGTTTAAAGTTATCAACA
This sequence comes from Desulfosporosinus sp., assembly GCA_016278585.1. GTDB lineage: Bacteria > Bacillota > Desulfitobacteriia > Desulfitobacteriales > Desulfitobacteriaceae > Desulfosporosinus. The sequence continues at coordinate 12,054 of JADQBO010000198.1, read as the reverse complement.
TCGATCATAAGGAGACCAAATGTGACCGAACGTTTACCACGTTGACAGAGTGAAATGTATTGACGTAAGCGTTTTTGAAAGTAACGATGATTAAATACACCTGTTAATCCGTCAGTTATCGATTCCCGCTCTACGATGGCATAAAGAAGAGCGTTTTCCAATGCGGAAGTGGCGTGACCTGCCACGGTTTCCAAAAACCTCATTTGTTCAGGCGTAATTTCCTTTTGTCTAATCGCGTGAATGTTAATAGTACCGGTTTTATGTTGGGTATTTTGAAGAGGTATGCAACAAATCCATTCCCAATCTTGTGTGCTACTTACGGGGGGACAATAATAGGTAGCACCATTAGATAGTACTTGAGAAAGAAAAGACAAATCAAGATTTGGAGGAATCTTAGGTGAAATAGTGCGTGAGTCAAAAACTCCAATGACCTCAAAGGTTTGAGTTTTCTCATTGTAAAGACAAACGCTTGCTTGATCAATACTAATAAGACAAGCGATAGCGCTAATAATATTGGCAGCAATTACTCTTGGATCAAGAGAAGCGTTAAGTGCACGAGCAATGTCTAAAAGAACATCCGTCTGCAAACGTATCTCTTCCAGCTGCCTTTCTAAGACGTGTATTCTTTGTAGCAACTCAGAAGTGTCTTCTGGGTCAGATTTCTGATCAATTGACATGACAATGCCCCCTAAACCCCAAAATGAAACCAGTATATAAGCGTTTGTTTTCATGCGGATAGAACTACTATAGTATTCTCTTTTAAATTGAATAATCCTTTGATAAACCGATTTTTTTGTACAACAACTTCAATAAGAATGGAAGATAAAAAGGGAAGGAAGTTAAAAAGACTGCAAATCAGAAGAGTAATAAGAAGGAGAAACAAGACTAATGTCGAATTTTTATTTAGAAAGACTGTTCAATATGAAGGGGGACTCGTGTTCTGACATATGAAATAACAGTTATTTTAGGAAGTGTTCCATTTGTTGCGTTTTTAACTTGGCAAGCTAGCTTATTTAGAATATCCCGGAAGAGGGCGTTTTTGATAGCTGTTTTATTATGTTGTGCTGTCATAATGTTTCCTTGGACTCTGCGATCAGGTTGGACAACTTGGTGGATTTTGGCTGTGATGATTTTGATTATTACAGGTGCCTTATGGCCAAAAATACAAATAGATGAAGACAAGTTAAACAACAAAGAATTAGTTTCGGGCGACATCAATAAACTAGAAACCATCGTGAAAGAACCAGAGATCGTGGAAGAACCAGAGATCGTGAAAGAACCAGAGA
>JADQBO010000198.1:10553-10668 GCA_016278585.1 Desulfosporosinus sp. | reverse complement strand
TGGTGGAAGAACCAGAGATCGTGAAAGAACCAGAGATGGTGGAAGAACCAGAGATCGTGAAAGAACCAGAGATGGTGGAAGAACCAGAGATGGTGGAAGAACCAGAGATGGTGGA
>JADQBO010000198.1:0-10453 GCA_016278585.1 Desulfosporosinus sp. | reverse complement strand
TGGTGGAAGAACCAGAGATGGTGGAAGAACCAGAGATGGTGGAAGAACCAGAGATGGTGGAAGAACCAGAGATCGTGAAAGAACCAGAGATCGTGGAAGAACTAGAGATCGTGATAGAACCAGCCATAATGGAAGAAGAAATTTTAGTCAACGATTATAAAGAGTCACTGACCATTGATCAGTTGATCGATTTAGGATTCAAAGAAAAACATTTAGAAAACTTTAAACAAGCTGCAAACTATTTTTCCCGTGCTTTAGCTCTCGATCCGATGCCTGATTTGGCTTTTTATTTAATCATTGATTGTTATTGGCTGCGTAACAATCTAGGGGAGCGTGATTATGCGCAAACTGAGTTAAAAGCGCATATCCAATTATATTTATCGCAATTTAATCCCGAACTTCGCCATCGCTTTAACGTTTGGATGACCAAAGAAACTATTAAAATTTTTAATGATTAGGGGGGTTTCACCTATGAAACCGACAAAAGTAATTATTGGATTACGCGTTATTAGCATTTCAGACGGAACACAAGTGGGGGTTGTGAAGGATCTAGTTCTTAACCCACAAGGGAAATCGTTAGATTTCATGATTATCGACCAGCCCTCAGATTATTTTGGAGCGAAAGTTATCCCGTTCGCGGACATCTTGGGGCTTGGGGAGTTTGCAATTACGATACCACATCCGGGAGTTATTCAAGATGTTTCTCAAAACACGGAGGTTCAGAATCTATTAAAACAAGATATTCGTGTATTAGGAACTAAGGTGTTGACAAAAAAGGGACAACTTATTGGAGAAGTAAAAGAAATAATTATTGATGAGGAAACCGGTCATATTGTTGCCTGTCTTTTTGAATCTGAGGGTCAAATGAAGGAGGTTGAAACAGAAAATATCATTACCTTAGGCAAAGAATTACTGATTATTGAAGGAGAACCAACACTTTCAAATCAGAAAAACTTCGAAGTAAATGATGAAACTCTTACTCAAACCCAGAGTCCTAACATTTCTCCAGGAGTTACTGAAGAAGAACCTATTGAACAAGAAACTGATTTTAATCTATTTGAGCAACGCCAGCTTCAATATTTTATTGGCAAAAAGGTTGAAAGGGATATCGTTCTGGATAATACAGAGGTTTTACGGGTTGGTGAATATATTACGCCTGAAATGGTTACTCACATTACGACTAGAAAGACATTAATGGAAGTAACCTCTCATTTACAGAAAAATTAAAAAAGTTTAGTGAGATGTAGCGGGATGAAAAAAACTAGGTTGCTTATCATGGTCTTGTTATTACAATTATTTGTGACACTCGGATCTGGAACCGTCGTTTCATATGCCAATACACGTGATCGAGCACCATCAGGTTTAATGGTATGGGGTAAAGACTTTTCCGGATTAAGTAGAGCTCAAGTATCTGCTCACTTAAGAGACAAGCTGCCTGATACAGTTACGTATAAGAAACAAGTTTTCCCATTGAAATGGGATAACACTTATGTAAAGATTGAACAATGGTTGGATCAAGTATATCCTGTTTCAACGGGGTCTTGGTTTGCGGACGCCTTTCAGAGTTTGGCTCGTCCCTCCACTGTAATCTCATTTGAGAGCATTGGAGTGGATCGGGCAGAAATTATAACTCAGTTGCATGCCTTAAGTATGGTCATTAACGAACCTGCGCGCAAGGCTACAATTGTTTTTGAAGAGGGTCAATTAAAAAAGACAGATGGACGATCAGGAATAGAATTTGATATTGAAGCCACTTGGCTGAAGATCTCCCAAGAACACGAGCAGCAACAGGTCGAAGCCGTTATAACGATTGTTCCTGCTAAACCCAGCACTGCTGATATATCTAACATTGGAGATAATCTGGGGGATTACACAACGTATTTTAACTCTCAAGACGTACAAAGAACTAATAATGTGCGCTTGGCTGCTTTGGCACTAAATAACCACTTAATTCCACCAGGAGAAGTATTTTCATTCAATGATGTAGTAGGAGAACGTACGGAGGAAACTGGTTATTTGCCCTCCACAGTGTTCGTAAATCAGTCCAAGATTAACGACATTGGGGGAGGCATTTGCCAAGACTCTAGTACTCTATATCAAGCGGTACTTCAAGCTAATCTAGTTATTGAAGAGAAACATACTCATTCTTTGCCGGTATCGTATGTTTTAAGAGGGCAAGATGCCACGGTGTCCTACGGAATCCTGGATTTTCGCTTTAGAAATAATACCCAGGGTTATTTGCTAATAAGTGCACGTACTGGAGCAAACTGGCTAAGAATACGACTATTTGGATTGGCTGATGACGAACACCCGGAACTTTCGAATCCAGAAGGTTATCCTATAGGTCCTGAATCTTGGGACAAAGACCCAAAATAGATTTAATAATTACGCCTAATAATTGACTCCCGAAAAGAGGCTACATATAGCGTCTTACACGGGAGTCAATCTATGTTTACTATCACAAAGTTATAAGTCAATAAGCAGTTGCTTGACTGGATCCTTGTTGACAATAGGATTATATGTACTGAAAAATTAGCTTTGCGGCAACTAATATTGACATGATGACAAAAAGAGGCTTTACAAGTTCCGCACCACGATGAATGGCAAGCTTTGTACCTACATAAGAGCCTAAAATCATAAATAAGGCCATAGGAATGCCGTAGGAGAAGAGCACTTTACCATTCCAAGTAAAGAGGATGAGAGAAGCGATATTGCTAGTGAAATTCAAAACCTTAGAATTTGCAGAGGCAACGACGAAGTCGAATCCGAAGAAGGCAATAAATGAAAAGATAAGGAAGGATCCGGTTCCCGGTCCGAAAAAACCGTCATAAAATCCCAAGATTAGAGCAAATAAACATCCAATAACGATCTTTGAGGAACTAAGTCCCTGGAATTTATTTTCCATCCCTAAGTTTTTATGGAGCAGAGTATAAAGTCCAACTAGTAAAATCAAGAATAAGACCGCTTTATTTAGAAAATCTGAGCTGACACCGAGCACGGCCCAGGAACCAAGGAACGCGCCGATTAATGTAAAAGGAATCTGCCACTTAACTAGTGGGAAATGAACTTTTCCAGAGCGAGCGAAGGTAATGGAACTATTTAAAGAAGCTAGAGATGCTGCGAATTTATTGGTTCCAAGTGCTAGGTGAGGGGGTACACCCACCATTAGCAATGCGGGTAGACTAATTAAACCTCCTCCTCCAGCTATAGCATCGACCATAGCAGCAATAAAACCAAGAGTACAAATAATAAAAAGATCAAGTAACATTGTTAAAACCTCACTTAGGACAAATTGCTTTTATAGTATACTCCATAGAAACATCTTCGTCACCATACTCATATAAAATGAGTGCTGGGAAAAATACGAAAAATGGTGTAGGATTATAGTATGTAAGTCCTAAGCTAACGGAGGTAATAGCATGACCCAGATTGGTTCGAATGAGCCAGTTTCTCAATTGATTTTTGAGGCTTTACAGGAGAGGTTTCCTGATGCTCGCTGTGAATTAGAGTTTCACACGCCCTTTGAACTATTAATTTCCACAATTTTATCCGCTCAGTGCACTGACGAAAGAGTGAATCTTGTTACGGCTGCCTTATTTGCGGAGGCAAATACTCCTGAAACAATCCTTGCTTTAGGACAAATTAAGCTTGAAAACAAAATTCGTTCTCTGGGGCTCTTTCACAATAAAGCTAAAAACATTCTTGCGTCTTGCAAGGTACTCGTTGAAAATTTTGAGGGACAAGTACCGGCCGATTTGGAATTATTAAGAGACCTTCCAGGTGTAGGGCGTAAAACCGCCAACGTAGTTGTCAGTAACGCCTTCGGTATTCCTGCCCTTGCAGTTGATACACATGTTTTTCGAGTCGCACATCGCTTAGGCTTAGCAAAAGGGAAAACTCCGGAAAAAGTTGAGGAAGAACTGAAAACGATTTTTTTACAAGAAAAATGGTCCCTTGTCCATCATTTATTCATCTTTCACGGAAGGCGTATCTGTGGTTCCCGAAAACCGCTTTGTGTCGAATGTCCTCTGACTGGAGTCTGTAAACAATACAAGGAATATAATCCCGGATTACACTAGAAAATAGAGAGGGTTGACATTGATGAAATATGTTCGTTTTTTAGACAATAAAAATGGGGTCGGATATGGATTGATTGAAGGAGAGAAGATTCGAATTCTTGATGGAAGTTTTCTGGATCCTATTAGTAAACCAACCGATACCTTGTTATCGTTAAATGAGGTTATTTTACTTGCTCCTGTAGAACCAAGTAAAATAATTTGTGTAGGACTTAATTATGCTTTACATGCGAGAGAGTTAGACCATTCATTACCTGAAGACCCTGTTATTTTCATGAAACCGCAAACTAGTGTTATTGGGGTTAATGCAGAGATTATCTACCCAAAAATTAGTCAACGTGTCGACTATGAAGCAGAGCTGGCTGTGGTTATTGGAAAAACCATCAAGGACGTTTCAGAAATCAAAGCCGCTGAGGCTGTTTTTGGGTATACTTGTGCAAATGATGTAACGGCAAGAGACTTACAAAAGAAGGATGGTCAATGGACCCGAGGAAAATCATTTGATACATTTTGTCCAATTGGACCTTGGGTAGTCACTGATATTAATCCCAGTCATTTAGATATTCAACTACTCCTTAATGGTGAAGTTAAACAATCTTCTAACACCCAGAATTTCATAAGTTCAGTGCCAAAACTTGTGAGTTTCATCTCCCAAGTCATGACACTTAATCCGGGGGATGTGGTATTAACGGGTACTCCAGAAGGGGTTGGCCCTCTGCAACCGGGGGATGAGGTTATCGTCAGAATCCAATCGATTGGAGAATTGCGCAATACCATAGTAAATAAAGGATAAAAATACTCCGCTCCATAGAGGACACCTCTAACTTATATTTCTTTCAAACATGGGGGTAGAGCATGATTCGCATTGGACATAATCCAAATACCAATATGTTACCTATGTTCCATTTTTTAGATAGGGGACATCCTTTCATAAAATCGATTACGGCAGAACCTACAGGGCATAATGCAATGTTGGCAGATGGGCGCATTGATATGGCTCCGATTAGTGCATTTTCCTATGGAGAGCATTGGGGAGAATATGCAATTTTGCCGAACCTCTCTGTCTCTACAAAAGGACGAGTAGGATCGATTCTTTTATTTTCAAAAGTTCCCTTGAGTGATTTAAACGGATTAACCGTTGCCTTGACAGACACCTCTGCGACTTCTGTTAATCTGACTAAGATTTTGCTCCACCATTTCTACGGGGTATTTCCCCACTATCAGACTATGTCTTCTGATCTTAGGGATATGTTTACTAAGGCTGATGCAGGGCTTCTGATTGGAGATGCAGCCCTTCAAGCTGCTCTGCTTAAACCAGATTGTTACATTTACGATCTTGGTGAACAATGGTTTCGTTTTACAGGCTCCTCAATGACTTATGCGGTTTGGGCTTACCCTAAGAAACTCATTTCTATGCAGCAAGAAGAAGTACTAACTGTGCATCGTTTGCTTCTCGATGCCAAAGCAAAAGCCATGTGCAACATGGATGACATCGTTAAGACTTGTCAAACCATGCTTGGGGGAACCCTTAATTTCTGGAGAGATTATTTTTCCCAGTTTAATTATGGTCTTGACCAAATGTTGGTGTCAGGACTCAATAAATACTTGAATTTATGTTTTGAGCATAACTTGTTGTCTAGTCGTCCAGTTATAGAGTTTTGGCCAGAGGAGTAAGAATAGCATGGGTTATTGGGTATACCTTGCAAGGTGTGGAAATAATACGATCTATACTGGCGCAACAACAGATCTTATGCGAAGGATGAAAGAACATAATAGTGGTACCATAAAAAGAAAAGGAGCAAAGTATACAGCTTCTCATCTCCCGGTAAGATTAGCGCAAGCGTGGGAGGTTGGCACATGGAGTGAAGCATTGCGTTTAGAATATGCCATAAAAAAATGCCTAAGGCTGGAAAAGGATCAATTGATCATAGAACCAGAACAAATCTACAGACTTGCCGAGCGTCGTAGGCTTACCTTCTCTATTTTAGAAGTTTCTCAAGACTTATAACTAGTAATAATACCTTTGAAAAATACGTTTGGAGGGAAAACAATGCCAATTGTACAAGTTAATTTATTGGAAGGCCGTACAATCGACCAGAAACGATTACTCGTAGAGAAAGTCACCCAAGCTATTGTTGAATCTATCGGGGCACCTTCAGAAACTATCTCGATTATCATACGGGATATGGCAAAGGAGAATTACGCTAAAGCAGGGAAACTGGCTAGTGACAAATAGTGTCAACATCAACGCCAGAATAGCAAGGTGCGAAGAGTAACCTCTTCGCACCTTGAATGTCCGCAAGCTAGGGGTTTAGAGATTATAGGCACATCCCCCTAAAAACTCTCTTAAGATTGAGTTAAAGGGAACCGTAGAAATATCTAATTGATCGAAAAAGGATAAAAGGGTTAAGAGGTGAACGGCCATCTCATAATGAGGGCATTCTGGGGTAATGGAGTTTAACAAACGTTCAGCAAAGGGGCGCAATGCATTAAGTTCATATAGCAGGCTAGAGTTAAACATAACATTCGCTTCTTCCTGATAAGGGAAGATATTGTTGTTCTCCCCTCGACGAACACTTTCCCATTGTCCTAGTGTACGAGCAGGCTCAATCCCACGGAATTGATTATCTCTGACTAGTCGACGGATGAGCCGAACCTCTGTCGTAGGAACTCGCGTATAGGTGTCAATATTAAGTTGGAAAAGAGCACTAACGTAAATCTTAAACAGTTGGGATCGATCAAGGGAAGGTAGTAAAGATGGATTTAGGGCGTGAATCCCTTCTACAACCAGAATTTCGTCTGAACTTAGGCGCATACTTTTGCCAGCAGGGCATCGTCCGCCACATACAAAGTCAAAGAGGGGAGTCTCAACTTCGGATCCCCCGATTAGAGCATTTAAATGGGTGGCAAGTAGGGGTAAATCAAGGGCTTCTAGGCATTCAAAGTCATACTGCCCGTTACAATCGAGAGGAGTTTCTTCTCTTGGTAAAAAGTAATTATCGAGGGATAAAGCAACTGGGCGAAGACCATTAACTCTTAATTGGGTGGATAGTCGTTGGGCAAAGGTTGTTTTTCCTGATGAGGTTGGCCCAGATATAAGGATGACACGAACGTTGTTACGTTGCTCAAAGATACGATCGGCAATTGAGGAGATCTTTTTTTCATGTAAGGCCTCTGCCAAATAGATCAAATCCTGGGAAGACCTGGAGGAAATAATGGAATTAACATCTTGAACGTTGCAAAGGTGTAAATTTTCTAACCAGCGTTGGGTTTCGGAGAATGTTGCAGAGAGTTTTTCTGGAGGAATAAAAGGGGAAATTGTCTCGGGATGATTGACATTAGGAAAAAGTATAATAAAACCAGGGTTAAAATGAATGAGTTTAAAGTGTTTTAAGGACCCGGATCGCTCAAGGGGGGGATAGATCATAGTGATCTTTTCGTTGCCTATTTGGCAATGATAGAGATAGTTGTTCCCAGTCCCAGCCTCTGTCTCATAGAGAATGGTCTCGTCTGCAAGTACCCAGTTTTTTAAGTGATCCTCAATCTTCTGGATTTCCCTAGAAGATAGTACGGAATTTTCTAGTTCACAATAAACACCGTCAAGGATTGAGTGAGAAATTTTGAGCTGTTCGTCAGGAAAAAGTTCCTTTACGACTTTGATGAGTCCAAAAATCAGACTCTGTCGGTAGATTCGAATTGAATAATCTGACATTCTCGTTCTCCTTTCAAAACAAATACACAGTATATTGATATTCAACACAAGAATATCGCTTTCCTTCAATTTTTTTAATGAGCGATTAAGAATTTAGAAGCAGTAAAAAACCTCTCCCTGAATTTGAGAATATAGTTTATTAGGGAGGAAATTTATCATATAGGGCGAATATACAGCGAATAGATTGTAAATAATGAATCAAATTAATAGGTCAAGGAGGGAAACATATTGTACGAAAGCACACGGGGTAATCTTTGTGGACAAACGGCAGCCCAAGCGATCACATTAGGCATGGTGCCAAGTGGGGGGCTTTTTGTTCCTTCAACATTTCCCGACTTGAATTGGCAGGACCTTCAAGGGTTAACGTATCGTGATGTCGCCAAGGGTGTTATGAGCCCATACTTAACGGACTTCTCCGAGGAAGCCATTTCTGACATTGTAAAAGTATATGCGGATGGAACGTCTGATGGGGAAGACCCAGCACCTTTGGTTTCTGTAGGAAACTGTGGAGTGTTGGAACTCTGGCATGGTCCCACGGCCGCTTTTAAAGACATGGCCTTGCAAGTCTTACCGGACTTAATGAAGGTCAGTCTTAAACAATTTAACCGAGAAGAAGACGTTATAATTCTTGTGGCAACATCTGGTGATACAGGGAAGGCTGCCTTAGAGGGATTTAAAAACAGAAAAGGTATGCATATTGTTGCCTTCTATCCTGAAGGGGGCGTGAGCCCTGTTCAAGAGCGTCAAATGACAACAACAGAGGGAGATAATACTCATGTTGTGGCAGTTAAAGGGAACTTCGATCAGTGTCAAACGGCAGTAAAGCAGATTTTTGCTTCAGATTCAATTAAGAATCAACTACAGGAGAAACAGTTGATTTTTTCCTCAGCTAATTCTATCAACTGGGGTCGACTTCTACCCCAAATAGTCTATTATTACTGGGCCTACTTGCAGGCGGTAACACAAGGTAAGGTCCCCCCAGAAGGTAAAATCAATGTAGTAGTTCCTACAGGGAATTTTGGGAATTTACAGGCGGCCTACTATGCCAAGCGAATGGGTCTCCCCCTTAACCGAATCATTTGTGCTTCAAATACTAATAATGTCTTGGCGGATTTTTTTGCAACGGGAGTTTATCAGAGTCAGAGAGACTTTTTTCAGACAATTTCACCTTCTATGGATATTTTGGTATCAAGTAATTTTGAGCGCTTTCTGTATGAGATGAGTGGGCGAGATGCAGAAAAAATTCAGTCGTGGTATGATTCGAGTAATCAGGGAACCTTTACAGTGGATCCCGCTACTCTGAAAGCCTGTCAAGACACAGTCTTTGCAGGTTGGGCCAGTGAAGAGGAAACCTTTGAGACAATAGCAAGAAGTTACCAAACCTATCAGTATGTCTTTGATCCTCACACTGCAGTCGCTATGAAAGTGTATAAGGATTATCTTTCCTCGACGAACGACCAAACATTCACAGTTATAGCCTCAACGGCAAGTCCCTTCAAATTTTCCTCAAATGTTATTAGAGGGTTAGAAGGGGATCAACCCGAGAGTACTAGGGACGAATGGGAAGCACTTAATCGGTTGAATGAATTATCTGGATGGAAAATTCCTTTAGGTTTACAGGGATTAGATAAAAAACAGGAGAAAATCGTTAATTCATGTTTGCCGGAAGGGATGGCTGAGTTAATTAAGAAAATGTTCGTATAACGAGGCTGGCCTCGAAAGAGAATATTTAAGGAGAGAGGATAATCCTCTCTCCTTAAAATATTCTCTCATGGGGCAGCGCTCTGGGGTAGGACCCTAGAAGTTTAACAGAAATATGATCTTCCTTGAGTGCCCACAGGACATCTTGAATGGGGGGGGCGAAGACATAGCCATCCACGTCCACAAAAAAAACGTACTCTCCTAGCTTTCGTTTGGATGGACGAGATTCAATACGGCTTAGATTTATTTCCCGTTTAGCAAATTCCCCTAAAATACGATAGAGAGATCCTGGCGTATTTGCTGCAATGACTAGAAGGGATGTTTTATCGTCTCCGCCGGACATTTCCGCAAGACTATGACCGACTAGTACAAAGCGTGTGGCATTCAACGTGATATCCTGAATGCATTCTTGAAGAAGGTGAAGGTTATAGAGCTGAGCGGCTCGGCGAGGTCCTATAGCTGCCCAGTTTTCTCGGATTGAAGAAATCCTATGAGCTGCCTCAGCTGTGCTAAGACAAGTGATTTGTTGAGCATTAGGTAAGTGTGTCTCAAGGAAATCCCGGCATTGTCCGATTGCTTGTTCATGAGAGTAAACTCGTTCTATTTGCCCGAGAGGCATCGGTTCATGCGCTAAAAGACATTGGTCAATTGGATGGACAAATTCTCGGGTGATAAAGAGATGCTCAGTCTGCCCTAGCGTATCCATCGTTACACCAACTTGCCCTTCAGTAGAATTCTCTAGAGGGACAAAGGCCCAGTCAATCTCCTTATCATTACAGGCGAATAGTAAACGAGGTATTGTAGAGAAGGGAATAAGTTCAGGTAGTGATTTGTTAAATTCAGGTTGAGTCGCTAAAAATAAATGAATTGCCTCTTCAGAAAAGCTCCCTTTTGGTCCTAAATAGCCCATCTTTTTCATAAATATATCCATTCCTTTCGCTGCGCTCAAGGCACAAAACGTTAT